>CAMOHN010000086.1 GCA_946615455.1 uncultured Bacteroidales bacterium | reverse complement strand
GGAAAGATGCTCGAGTGGTTGAAGAGGCACGCCTGGAAAGCGTGTAAACCTCAAAAGGGTTTCCGGGGTTCGAATCCCCGTCTTTCCGCAAACAACTAACAATCAACTTAAAATTCTGAAAGAATGAAAAAAGTATTTGCAACCCTTACCGTATTGGCAATGCTCACCTTTGGCAGTGTGGCTGCCATGGCTCAAGATGGTCAGACCGAGGCTCAAGCCCCTGCCGCAACCGAACAAGTAACCGACGAAGCCGCTCCTGCCGCTGAACCCGTTCAGGCTGCCGCCGAAGAGGATGGCGCCGTTGTGGCTCTGCACAAGACTTTGAAAACAAAGTTCATCGAAGGTGGTGCAGGCTTCATGGCCGCCACGCTGTTGTGCTTGGTATTTGGTTTGGCTCTCTGCATTGAGCGTATCATCTACCTGAGTCTGTCTAAGACCAATACAAAGGCTCTTCTCGATAAAGTTGAAAAAGCCCTCAAAAACGGCGGTATCGAAGAAGCCCTCAAGGTGTGCCGTGAGACACGCGGTCCCGTTGCCGCCATTTTCTATCAGGGTTTGAGCCGCTACAACGAAGGCGTTGACGTGGTCGAAAAAACCGTTGCCAGCTACGGCGGCGTGCAGATGGGTCTGCTCGAAAAGAACCTGAGCTGGATCAGCCTGTTCATCTCCATCGCTCCGTCCTTGGGATTCTTGGGAACCATCATCGGTATGATTGCCGCCTTCGATAAGATTCAACAAGTAGGTGACATCTCCGCAACCGTTGTGGCAGGTGGTATCAAAGTGGCACTGCTGACTACCCTGCTGGGTCTGATCATCGCCATTGTGCTCCAGTTGTTCTACAACTACATCCTCTCGCTCATCGAAGGTCTGGTGAACGAAATGGAAGACAGCTCCATCAGCCTGCTTGACCTCGTGGTGGAATATGACGCTGCACAAAAGAAATAAACAAACAACTTGACTACTACTATGAACAATCGTTATAAACTCATCCCCAAGATTACGCTTTGGATCTTGCTCGCATTGGGCATCCTGGTATCTGTGATGTTCTATGTAGGCGGTTCGGAAGGCTCGTTGGAGGTCGCCGGTGACTTCCTTGACATCCCCAAATACACCAACATGATGCTGGTTTGGAACTATATCCTACTGGGCATAGTATGTCTGGTAACACTCGGATTTGTCATTTGGGATTTTGTCAAGAACCTGCGCGTCAATACCAAGAAAGCACTCCGTCAGTTGTGTATTGTGGTGGCATTCGTGGTGCTGGTCATCGTTTGCTGGTCACTGGGTAGTGCCGAAGAGGTTCACATTGTAGGCTACGAAGGCACAGACAATGTCGGGGCAATGGCACGTCTTAGCGATGCCTGCCTCTATATGAGCTATATCCTGCTGTGCGGCACTTTGTGCGCCATGATATTTGGCTATTGCTATACTAAACTGCTGAAATAAGAAAATCGCTCAACTCATTATGGCAAAAAAGATTCCACAAATCAACGCTTCTTCGATGGCGGACATCTCTTTCTTGCTGCTCATCTTCTTCCTTGTGACAACCTCCATGGATGTCAATCAGGGTTTGGCACGCCGCTTGCCGGCTCCCATTCCGCCTGATCAGAAGGTGGAAGACACCGATATCAACAAGCGCAACCTGCTGGTGGTCAAGATCAATTCCGCAGACCAACTCATGGTACAAGGCGAGTTGATGGATATCAAGCGATTGAGAGAAGAAGCCAAGAAATTTATCGTTAACGAAAACGATGACAGCTTCTACCCCAAGTTGTTTGAAGAAGATTTCGGAGAGCCTTTCGGCACGCTGAAATACACCAAAGAGCATGTCATCTCCGTGCAGAACGATGTGGACACCCACTACCAAGCATACCTCAATGTGCAGAACGAGTTGGTGGCTGCCTACAACGAACTGCGTGACGAATGTGCTCGTAAGTATTTCCATGTTGGCTACAACGAACTGGACGAGGAAACACAAAAGCGTATTCAGAAAATCTACCCGCAGAAGATTTCTGAGGCTGAACCTAAAAACTATGGAGGGAACTAACAATGGCAAAGATACGCAGAAATGAAAAACGCGAGATGCCTGCTCTGAACACCAGTTCGCTGCCCGACATCATCTTCATGTTGCTGTTCTTCTTCATGTCCGTTACGTCCATGAAAGAGGTAACATACAAAGTTCAGTTCACTACCCCGCAGGCTACCGAGCTGACAAAGTTAGAAAAGAAATCGTTGGTACGATACATCTATGTAGGTACTCCAACAGCAGAGTTCCGCAAACAATATGGTGCCGAGACTCGCATCCAGTTGGACGACGCTTTTGCTGATAAGAGTGAGATTGGCGACTTCATCATCAACGAACGCTCTGCTATGAACGAGCAAGACCAAGGATTGATGACCGTCTCAATCAAAGCCGACAAGGAGACCCGCATGGGTGTCATCACGGACATCAAGCAAGAACTCCGCCGTGCCTACGCACTCAAAATCAGTTATGCTGCCACGCAACGCACCAACTATTAAACAACCCCTCTAACAACTCGGCTAAATCAGAACAAGTTAAGCCGTACCATCATTCATGGTACGGCTTATTTATTTATATAAAATATTTTTTTCTATTAGAATAGATTTGTGGATAGAAAAAATCGCTGTACTTTTGCGGTCGCAAATGGTGCTTGATGCGTCTAATCGGCGTTGAGAGTGAAAAGGGAAACAGGTGCGAGTCCTGTACAGACCGGCTGCTGTGAGTTCTATAAAAAAGTGACTTCTCATTCTTTAAGTCATTGATGAGGTTGTAATATTGTTTCAAATATACCCCCTTATTGAGAAGACGAGAAATCGCGGAACGAGTCAGAAGACCTGCCATTTGAGAGAATAATTGGTCCTCCTCCGGATACAGGTAGGTCAATGGCAAATGGTTTATTCAGACACATTGTTTTAGTGTACACTACATTGCGCGCATAAGCGTGCGTTTGTGTATGGTGATGCCTATAAGATATAGGTGTCGCTTGGTGTGCTAATATATAACCAAATTGCTATTACGTGTTTTTGCAGGAATGGCGGGCGGGGACGACCGCGCTCCAAGCAGGCAACAAACTATAAACTACTTACTATTAATTATAAACAATTAACAACTAAACAATAAAACACAAAACATTATGCGAAAGAGAATTTCTTTGTTTGCGCTCGTGTGGCTGATAAGCCTGATGGGCGCGATGGCGGAAGATGTCTTGATGCCTCAGTTCGGTTCGCAGGTAATCACGGTAGGCTCTACTCCGATTACTTTCTACGACATGAAAGGGGCAGAAGATATATCTTCATCCAGTTCCAACAACTCGTTTGCCACCACTATTTTCAAACCGGAAATAGCGGGTCAATCTATCAAAATTACTTTCACTACGATTGATGTTCGGAACGATGGAAGCAGTTGGCCGGCACGGTTGTACGTGTATGATGGTGTATTTGACACGGAGTCCGTTACCTACCCTACCTCTACGAGCGAAGTAATTGCCTCATCTGCGTTTCCGTCAACCGACAAGTTGTTAAATAGTTATGACGGCTCATATAGTAATATCGAATTCATATCGGGTGATGCGACGGGTGCATTGTCCGTATGCTATGTGTATCGCTACGCCAAGGCCTGCTCGGGATGGGTTGCCACTGTTTCGGCTGTTACTTTATCTCCGATGACTGTTCAATCGGCAGGTGCTAATTATGACTTTGTGAATACAGAGGTATGGGCAGGCAAGCAGGATGTCGGTACGGCGGGTATGACCATCACCACCGAAGGTTATTCTTCTCCCGACCAACTGCAATCGCTCACTTTTACTGCCAACGGCACGGGCGTGATAGAACCGACCGCTTTGCAACTCTATGCGGGTCAAGCGGCATCAGCAGCAGGGATGACGGCTTTAGCGGGTACTATTAGCGAATCGGCAGGCGTTTATACCTATACACTGACAGAGCCGTATGCATTGAGCAACGGCAATAACAAGTTTATGTTGGCAGGCAACATCCTGTCAAGTGCTGCCTTTAATACTACCGCGCAAGTGAATATTACAGGCATCACGACCGTAGGCGGTTTTACATCCTTCACAACAGCAACACCTGCTACATTGACGGTGGCAGCGATGTACTTGATGGCGGAAGATGCATCCTATACAGTAAGCGGTTCCGCCGACTTCTACGACGAAGGCGGCAAAGACGGCAAGGTGGTGAAGGGCTTTGACGGCAAGGTGGTCTTCACTCCCGCGACAAGCGGCAGCAAAGTCAAACTGACCTTCAACAGCATCAACGTCTTCTACACGGATTATGCCGCCAATTCGACCGGCTATGTGGATTATATCAAGGTCTATAACGGCAATTCGACCGAAGAAGCCGACCTGATTTGGCAATTGTCGCAAGCCGAGGCAAGCAGTACTACCGCTATTGTTCTCAAGAGCACGGCTGCGGACGGTGCGCTGACGATTACGCATAAGAACAACATCTCATACGACTCCAACCTCAAAGACGGTTGGGAAGCCACTGTAAGCGAGTTTGTGCCGCAAGCAATGACCGTCAGCAACGTAGCTGTTACCAAAGAGACAGGTACTGTCTCCGCAGGCACAGAGAACGCGCTGGTGGCTTCGCTGAAGATTACCACCGCAGAGACCGAGCCGGCACTGACGGTAGCATCGATAGCGTTGAATACCAACAACACCAATGCGCAAATCAAAAAGGCGAAACTCTATTACACCAAAGAAA
>CAMOHN010000085.1 GCA_946615455.1 uncultured Bacteroidales bacterium | reverse complement strand
GGCAAGCAGGAGGATGGTCTGTGTGTCCATTGATTAGTGCTTGTACTTGTAGCGCGAGACGGTTTTGCCCTTGGCTATGTTGGACAGTTTGTTCTTGACGAACTGACGGCGTATGGGCGAGATACGATCGGTGAAGACATGTGCCTCAAGGTGGTCATACTCGTGTTGGACGATGCGTGCCTTGAAGTCGGTCAGGGTCTCTTCATGCCAGTTGAAGTCGGCATCTTGATAGCGGATGGTGATCGTCTTGGGGCGCACCACATTCTCTGATATGCCTGGTAGTGAGAGACATCCTTCGCTGTAGGACACTTTCTCGTCGCTTTCAGCTACGATAGTGGGATTGATGAAAGCCTGTTTGAAGCCCACACACTCGGGATAGTCGTCTTTTAGTTCGTTGCCGTCTACTACGAACAGACGGATGGACTGACCCACTTGCGGTGCAGCCAGTCCGCAACCCTCGGCGGCTGTCAGGGTCTCATGCATGTCGGCAATGAGTTGTTTGAGGTTCAGGTCGGTGTCGGGAGCAATTTCTTCGGTGGGTTTGCGCAAAGCCGGCTGACCATATAGATAGATGGGGAGAATCATTGTTAGTTGAAAGTTGAAAGAAGTTGTGTAGTAGTGAGTTGATCGTTTAGAGTGATTGCAGATAATCTTCGAGTATGATGCAAGCGGCAATCTTATCGACCACGCTCTTGTCACGCCGTTGTTTCTTTTTCATGCCACCGTCAATCATGGCACGATGGGCGAGGGTGGAGGTGAACCGTTCGTCAAACTCCACCAGCTGTATGGCAGGAAAAGTCTGTCGGAAATGCTGCATGAACGGTCTGATATACTGCATTGACTCGCTGTCTTGTCCGTCCAGTCGTGTTGGGTGTCCAATGACCACCGTGTCCACTTTGTTGGCGGCAAAATAGGCTATGAGCCAATCGGTCAGTTGTGTTGTTTCGACCGTAGTCACAGGGTTAGCCGTTATGCGGAGGGGGTCCGTAACGGCTAACCCTGTGCGTTTTTTACCATAGTCGATGGCGAGTATGCGCCCCATATCAGTCTGCCAGGGCGTTATACTTGTCGTTCATTCCCAAGCGATAATAGAGCGAGCGCAACTGACGCTTGAAGGTGTAGTCGTCGGGCTTGAGCTCGTAGGCTTTCTCAAAATAGGGCAGGGCTTTGTTGAGGGTCTCGTTGATCTTGACGCGAGTCTTGTTGAAGTCCTTGGTACTCATGTAGGAAGCTTCGTCGTTGAGTTTATTGGCTATTTCCACATAAACAACGCCATAGCTGTACCACACATCGGCATTCTGCGGGTCGAGTTGCATGGCGCGGTCATATACGTTGATGGCATCTTCATAGCGGCCTTGCATATCGTAGATGGAGGCTTTCAGTATGAGGTATTGTACTTGTTCGTCCGAGGCCAAAGCCTTATCAATGAGAGCCAATGCATCGTCCATCTGACCGGCATTGACCAGGTTGTTCAGGCGGTTCTGCAAGAACCATGCCTCGTTGGGGAAGCGTTGGATACACTCATCCAAGAAGGCATTAGCTTGAGCCGAGTCTTGCATGTTGATATAACTCTGATAGATGAACTGAGCCGATACAACGGAGCGAACATCTTTCTCCATCAGACTGCGGAAGATCTCAATGGCTTCCGGATACATCTTGGCATTGAATGCCGACCAGCCGGTGTTGAGTACAAAGTCATAGTAGATGGTGTCTTTGGGCATACGAGCCTGCAGGCTTTTGTCTTGCATCATATCCAAGTCAGGCAGCGAGATGTAGGCTTTGAATGCTTCGTATGCTTTGGCAAAATCCTCTTTTCCTGCCAGTTCGTTGGCATAGTTGATCAGTTCGCCGCGCTCGAAGTACTCTACCATCTTCTCGGCAATCTGCCTACGGGTACGGGTGTCGTATTTGGCTTTGCCTTTCTTGTCATAGACGGGTGTCATAGCTATTTGGTCGGCACGAAGCCAGTAGTTGTAGCTCTCCAAGACGGCTGTTCCACGCAGCACCCAGTCTTTGCCGCCCTTGTTGAGCTGCAGTTTATAGTACTCGTTTTGGTTCTGCTGGTAGCCTATCAGACCTGCCACATACCAAGTCTTGGCTTGGTCTTTGGTCTCTTCGTTTTCCAGCGCAGCCTTGATGGCAGTGCGAGCACCGGCAAAGTCCGGCGATTCAGCCAAGGCAAGGTTTTCCGCTTTGCGGACATTGGACTTCTGTGCAGCGCATGCTGCGGATATCAATGTCAGAGCGACAAGAAAAAGTGTCTTTTTCATGGTATGTTTCCTTTCGTTATTAGGTTTTCTATTCTTGGTTGGCAGTTTCTTGGGGCTGTTCTTCGGCTCCGGTCAGCGTGTCGTTGTCCGTGCCGTTTTCTTCGTCCTTGGGTACGGTGCAACCGAACATGAGGGTGTCATTGCGTTTTTGCAGTTCAATGAGTTTGACCCCTTGAGTGGCTCGTCCCTGTACGCGGATGGTGTCTATGGCCATGCGGATGGCGGTGCCGGACTTGGTGATGAGCATCAGGTCTTCGTTGTCGTCCACGGCATGCAGACCTACCAGATGACCGGTCTTGTCCGTAATGTTGATGGTCTTGACGCCCTTGGCTCCACGGCTGGTGATGCGGTAAACGGGTTCGCCGTCCTCGTCGTCCAAGCGGGTGCGTTTACCGTAACCGTTCTCGGAGATGACCAGCACAGTCTTGTCACTATTTTCCTCTACACAAATCATGCCAACGGCGTGGTCTTGACCATCTTCTTCCAATTTTATTGCTCGCACACCCGATGCAGTGCGCCCCATGGGACGAACCAGGTTCTCGGGGAAGCGAACCACTTTGCCGTTATAGGATGCGATGAGCATTTGGCTCTGTCCGTCGGTCAGGGTCACACCGATGAGTGCATCGCCTTCACGCAGACCGACGGCATTGATACCGTTGGCACGAGGGTGGCTGTAGGACTCCAAGGTGGTTTTCTTCATCAGACCGTTGCGAGTAGCAAAGATGAGGTAGTGGTTTTCCACATAGTCCGGGTCATTGAGTCCCTTAACATTGATGAAAGCGCACACTTTGTCGCCTTTGTCGAGGTTGATGATGTTCTGTATGGCTCGTCCTTTGGATTGGCGGTTGCCCTCGGGCAGTTCATACACTTTCTGCCAGTAGAGACGACCGTTGGTGGTGAAGAAGAGCATGGTGGAGTGCATGGATGCTTGGTGAACATACTCGATAAAGTCTTCGTCACGGCTGGCACTGGCGCGTGAGCCGATGCCTCCGCGACCTTGTTGGCGGAACTCGGTCAGCGGGGTGCGCTTGATATAGCCCAGATGTGAGATGGTGATGACCATGTCGTCGTCGGCATACATGTCCTCAGGGTTGAACTCGGTCGCCATCTTGACAATTTGCGTGCGGCGTTCGTCACCGTACTTATTCTTGATTTCCAGCATCTCGTCGTTGATGAGCTCGTAGCGCATGATGTCGCTGGCCAGCAGGGCTTTGAGGTGCTCAATCTGTTTTTCCAGTTCGGCATACTCGGCTTTCAACTCGTCGATACGCAAGCCAGTGAGGGCACTCAGACGCATATCCACAATGGCCTTGGACTGGAGGTTATCCAGATTGAAGCGCACCTCAAGGTTGGTCTGTGCATCCTGTGGGGTGCGGGAGGCGCGAATAATACGAACGACTTCGTCAATGTTATCCACAGCAATGATCAAGCCCTCCAAGATGTGTGCGCGTTCTTCGGCTTTGCGCAGTTCCCAGCGGGTGCGGCGTGTTACCACATCCATGCGGTGTTCTATAAAGTTGCCTATCAGGTCACGCAGGTTGAGCAGCATGGGACGACCTTTGACCAGGGCGATGTTGTTGACCGAGAAGCTGGACTGCAAGTCGGTGTACTTGTACAGCTTGTTGAGCACGACTTGGGCATTGGCATCGCGCTTGAGTTCCACCACAATGCGGATGTCGCGTTTGGACTGGTCGCTGATGTCGCTGATGCCCTCAATTTTCTTTTCGCTCACGAGGTCGGCAATCTTCTTGACCAGTTCGCTCTTGACTACGCCAAAGGGCAGTTCGGTGATGAGGATATGTTCGCGTCCGTTGGAGTCAGCCTCGATGTCGGCGTTGGAGCGGATGACGATGCGTCCGCGACCGGTCTCAAAAGCGTCTTTGACCCCTTGGTAGCCGTAGATGGTGCCGCCGGTAGGGAAGTCGGGCGCCTTGACATACTGCATCAGTTCAGCCACGGTGATGGCTTCGGGTATCTCGGTGCCGTTTTGCTTGGCTTGCTCAATGGCTATCTGGCGTTTGACATAGGCTACGCAGCCGTCAATCACTTCGCTCAGGTTATGTGTGGGCATGTTGGTTGCCATACCCACGGCTATACCTGTGGCACCATTGACCAGCAGGTTGGGGAAGCGGCAGGGGAGCACAACAGGTTCGCGTAGCGTGTCGTCAAAGTTGAGCTGCATATCCACGGTGTCTTTCTCGATGTCACGAAGCATCTCCTCGGCCAGTTTGCTCAGTCGTGCCTCGGTGTAACGCATGGCAGCGGGACCGTCGCCGTCCACCGAACCAAAGTTGCCCTGACCGTCCACCAGACAATAGCGCATGTTCCACGGCTGTGCCATACGCACCAAGGTGCCGTAGATACTGCTGTCACCGTGGGGGTGGTACTTACCCATCACTTCACCCACGATACGAGCACTTTTCTTGGTGGGCTTGTCGCTGGTGTTGCCCAGCTCATTCATGCCGTACAGCACACGGCGATGCACGGGCTTGAAGCCATCGCGCACATCGGGAAGAGCACGGCTTACTATC
>CAMOHN010000084.1 GCA_946615455.1 uncultured Bacteroidales bacterium | reverse complement strand
ACCCCTCGGAGTTATTGGAATCTCCGCGTCGTGAGCAGCACTTGCCCGAAGTGTTGTCTGTGGAGGAGGTCAATCGATTGGTGGAAGCCATTGACCTGAGCAGCAAGGAGGGGCACCGCAACCGTGCCATGTTGGAGATGCTGTACGGCAGCGGTTTGCGTGTGAGCGAACTGACCGGTTTGAAACTATCCGACCTCTATCGCCAAGAGGGCTATCTGCTGGTTCGCGGCAAAGGCAACAAGCAACGCTATGTCCCCATCTCACCCGAAGCGGACAAGTGGTTGGACTATTGGTTAGAAGACCGTAGTCACTTGGATGTAAAGAGCGAGTACACGGATATTGTTTTTCTGAATCGTTATGGTCGCCAACTGACCCGCGCCATGATCTTCACCATCATTCGCCGTCTGGCTGACTCGGCAGGCATACACAAGACTATCTCGCCACACACGCTTCGCCACTCGTTTGCCACCCACTTGCTGCACAACGGAGCCGACTTGCGCGTCATTCAGCAACTGCTCGGGCACGAAGAGATCACTACTACCGAGATCTACACCCACATGGATATACAAGACTTGCGTAATGCCATTTTGCGTTACCACCCTGCCAACCAATGAAACGCTTCTTGCTCATATTATGTATGTCAGTCTCTATGGCCATACTACTTGGGCAAACGACAGAATCCATCGTCATGGGTGACATCTCTGATGCCCAGACAGGCTATCCCATCCCTTCTGCCAGTGTCTATATAGAAGGCACTACCTATGGTACGACCAGCGAAGAGGACGGTTTTTTTCAACTCCGTGCTCCGCTCGCCAAGCGTGCCACCTTGGTTGTATCGGCTTTGGGGTATTATAGTGAACGTTTCAAGATTAAGCCCGGAACCAAGGCCGGTATAGAGGTTGTCTTGCGACCACGCTACATGTTGCTCAACACCCTGGATGTGTTGCCCGGGCTCAATCCGGCTCTTGCACTGGTGGACAGTGTACAAACATACGCGCGGATTAACGACCATACGCCAGGTTATGAAAACGGCATCGACGAGACCGCCATTTCACTTAGTCATATCCGTCCCAAGCTCTTGCACCATATCTTAGAGCAAGCCAGATTGGGCGACCAACAGCTCTATGACTCCCTCACATTCATTCCCGCCTATTATCTCCGTTATGAGGGAACAGACCGAGTTGAAGAGGGCGCACTATGTTTGGATAGTTGGGTATGGGATATACTATTCGGAAGAGAAGCATATAAGTATCCGTATTTCTACGTGGACAATGTGTCCATCATGAACGCGCAGTTTGTTTCGCCCTTGTCCCGCTCGGGCAGACACTACTATCAGTATGCCATATTGGATTCGGTCAGCGATGGGGGCAAAGCCTACACGCTCGGTTTCCGCACCAAGAACCCTTACCTGAACACCTTCAACGGCACCATGCTGATCGACTCTGCCACCTACGCTATCCGGCAAGTGCATGCCGATGTACCCAAAGAAGCCAATGTCAATTTCATGCGCAGTTACCACATAGACATGTTTTTCCGTCCGGACGAACAAGGTGCCTATTGGCCTCGGGAGATCTACCAGACTCGGGTAATGGATGCCGCCATCGTGGCAGACACATCGTTCCTCTTCCCTACCCTGCTCGTCAATAAGAACATCACATTAGCCGCCGACTATGACATGTTCTCCCGGGACAATATACAGCGAGACACGACCATGGAAGTTTTACGGAAGTTGCCTTTCTTCCGAACGGTCAATTTCTTTGCCACCACCATTCTGACCGGCTATATCCCCACGGGGACGGCTGTGGATATTGGTCGTGTGCCGGAGATATTGCGTGTCAATCCCATTGAGACTGTCCGTTTGGGTTTGCCCTTGCGCACCAACGCGCGTATGAGTCGTTCGGTGTGTTTGGAAGCGTATGCAGCCTATGGTTTTGGCGATCGTGCATGGAAAGGTTCGGGCACCATACACTACGCATTGCCAACGCAACGGCGGCATATACTCTCACTCGGTTATACCGATGCTTATGCCAACACAGATGCCGACGAGATGACGCGTCTCAAACGCGAGAACAGCATTTGGTATCAGGATCGCTCGCTGACCACGCACTGGACCGAACCATTCTTCGAGGGCAAAGGCTCCTACAATGCCATGGCTCGTCGCCGGCATGTGCACCTCCACACTGAGCACGACTGGATGGACGGTTTGGAACAGCTTGCCTATCTGTCTATTGGCAGACAATCCGAAGGGCCCGCCACCAAGAACTATGCCTTCAACCAATCCTTCCGCTTTGCGCGTCTTGGAACGACTTTGCGCTTGAGTTGGCAAGAACAGAAGGCCGACCTTTACTTCCGACGCATACACATATACAACCACTTACCGGTGCTTTATCTCAATGCCGAAGCGGGCAGTATCCATCGCGATGGTAGAGCATCCTATGACATGTACGGCAAGTTGCGCCTCATGCTCCGTCAGGAGTTGCCGTTAGGCATGGCAGGCAGATTGGATTATCTGTTTGAAGCGGGGACCATGTTTGGCAAAGCCCCGGATGTCTTTCGTTATACATTTGACGGCAACCAAAGTTATGCCTTTGACCCCTATGCTTTCAACCTGATGGGTTACTACGAATACAGTTCCCGCCACTATGTGTCCGTTCATGCCAACTGGAATGGTCGCGGCTGTTTGTTTGACCGCATACCGGGCATCCGTGTTCTCCACCTGCGCGAATTAGTCAGTTTCAAACTCGGCTATGGCGACGGGTTGTCCATCCCCTATCTTGAAATGGGCATCGGCATAGGCAATATTTTGCGTGTGGGCGAGTTGCATTCGGTGTGGCGGCTGACCCATCGGAACGACCCCAACGCAATCAGATGGGGTATGCGTTTCCGCTTGCATATAGATACATAAAGCCAATCAATGACTATGGAAAAACACTTTTATATAGAGACCTACGGCTGCCAGATGAATGTGGCAGACAGCGAAGTGGTGGCTGCCATACTGAACACCACCGGTGCCCAACTGACCGAACAACTTGGCGAGGCGGACATTGTTCTGCTGAACACCTGTTCCATACGGGACAAGGCCGAACAGACTGTTTGTCACCGTTTGCAGGAGTTGCATGCGCTGATGAACAAACGCGGCGGTCAACGCCCCATCATGGGTGTGATTGGCTGTATGGCTGAGCGTATGGGGCAAGAGTTGATTGACCATTGGCATGTGGACTTTGTGGCAGGTCCTGATGCCTATATGGACATACCCAATCTGCTCTCGCAAGTAGAACAAGGTCACAAGGCAGTCAGCCTTGAGCTGAGCACCACCGAGACCTATCGCGACATACTGCCTGCTCGTATAGGCAAGACCATCAGCGGTTTTGTGAGTATCATGCGCGGGTGTAACAATTTCTGTTCCTATTGTGTGGTGCCCTATACTCGTGGTCGCGAGCGCAGCCGTGACCTGGACAGTATTCTTCGCGAAGTGACTGACCTGCACGAGCGCGGTTATCGCGAGGTGACCCTATTGGGACAGAATGTCAATTCCTATCGATACGAGGACATCACCTTCCCTATGCTTTTAGAGCGTGTGGCAGAGGCGGTGCCGGACATGCGGGTGCGCTTCACCACCTCCCATCCCAAAGACATGTCCGACGAAACCCTCTATGCCATTGCCCGACACGATAACCTGTGCAAGTTCATTCATCTGCCTGTGCAGAGTGGCAGTGACCGCATACTCAAACTCATGAACCGTCGTTATACGCGTGCATGGTACTTGGAGCGTATTGCCGCCATTCGCCGTATTCTGCCCGAGGCAGCCATAGGCACCGACATCTTCTGTGGCTTCCACTCCGAGACCCTTGAAGACCATGCCATGACCCTGTCGCTCATGCGCGAGGTGGGCTTTGACACGGCTTTTTTGTTCAAATACAGCGAACGCCCGGGCACCTATGCTTCGCGCCATCTGCCCGATGATATTGCCGAAGAAGAAAAAGTGCGCCGTCTGAACGAACTGATTGACTTGCAGAATACTCTGTCCTTGGTGTCCAACCAGCGTGAGATCGGCAAGACGGTGGAAGTGTTGGTGGAAGGATTCAGCCGCCGCAGTAAAGACGATATGGTGGGACGTACATCCCAATACAAGACCGTTGTTTTCCCGCGCCAAGGGCATCATATCGGTGAACTCACCCAAGTGCACATCACCCAAGCCACTGCCGCTACACTCATAGGCGAATGAAAACACGTCCCTTATAAAATAAAGGAATCTATCAACAGATAGCTTTCGTTTTTTAAGATTGCGTTTCCCTGTCATAAGGAAAACACAATCTTATTTTGTCGTTTTATACCGATGACCATACTTTTGCACCGTATTTAATAACCCTATCAAATAGGGCAGTCAAGATATAGAGGTTTTATGTTTTTATTGGGAATTGATATTGGCAGTACGACGATCAAGGCGGCGCTATTGCTTGCCGAGCAAGGGGCACTGAAGGTTGTGGCTACCGCCTATGAGCGGCACAATGCCGCGCCGGCAGAGGTGGGACGGAAGATGTTGCAGACGATGCTCTCAACAGTCGAAAGTCGAAAGTCGAAAGACCGTCCTTCGGACTCAAAGCACGAGGCCGAAGATATGATTCGGGTGGCGATTACCGGTTCGGTGGGTATTGGGTATGCGGCACGAATGGGCGTGCCGTTCAAGCAGGAAGTGATTGCTGCCGCCGAGGTAGTGAAACAGATGTACCCCGAAGTGCATACTTTGGTGGATATAGGCGGCGAGGACAGCAAGATGATTTTCTTTGAGCCCGGTCGCGTGCCCGACATGCGCATGAACGGCAACTGTGCCGGCGGTACGGGAGCGTTCATTGACCAGACTGCCACACTCTTAGGAATAGAGACCTCAGATATCAATGCTCTTGCAGC
>CAMOHN010000083.1 GCA_946615455.1 uncultured Bacteroidales bacterium | reverse complement strand
TGTACGACGGAACAGGTTTTGTCAAGCAAGTACCCGCATTGGGGTTCATCTTGGGGGATGAGGGCAGCGGTGCCGTCTTGGGCAAACGACTGGTCAGTGACTTGCTGAAAAACCAACTGCCAGCCGAATTGCGTGACAAGTTCTTACAGCAATACAACCTTACCCAAGCGGACATCATTGAGCGGGTCTATCGGCAGCCTTTACCCAACCGCTTTTTGGCTTCGCTTAGTCCCTTCTGTGCAGAGCATATTGACCACCCTGCCGTCTATCAATTGGTTTTAGACCATTTCCGTGCCTTTGTCACACGCAACCTCTTGCAGTATATTGACGCATCGTCCGAGGGGCTACAAGTGGGATTGGTAGGCTCGATAGCGCATTTCTACCGCGAGCCGCTTTGCCGTGTCATGAGCGAGTATAATCTCCCGCTTGCCGCCATAGTGCAAGACCCGATGGACGGGCTATGCCGCTTTCACAACAAAGACCTAATACCAACTCTGTGACATGACCATTCTTGAGAATCATTCGCTCAAAGCGCATCACACCTTCGGTTTGGATGTTCGCGCCCGCTATTGGGCGCAATATGCCGGTGTGGATGAACTCGTTGAGTTGTTGCACCGCTTTGCCGACCAGCCCAAGTGCTTCATCGGCGAGGGTAGTAACTTGCTTTTTACCGGAGATTTTGACGGTATCGTACTGCACAGTGCCATGTGCCGGGCTGCGGCTCTAAACGAAACAGACACGGAGGTATTGATTGAGGCACAGAGCGGACTCAAAATGGACGAACTGATTGAGCAACTGGCTGCCATGCAACTCTATGGCTTAGAAAACTTAAGCTACATCCCCGGTCAGGTTGGTGCCGCCGCTGTACAGAACATAGGAGCATATGGAGTGGAGGTGAAGGATTGTATAGACTCGGTAAAGACATTGGACCTTAGCACCTTTGAAACGCGTATTTTCAACTGTGAAGAGTGTCAATACGGCTATCGTGACAGTTTCTTCAAACGCGAGGGAAAAGGACGCTATGTCATTACAGCCGTGCGTTTCCGTGTGAGCAAAACACCTATCCTACATCTTGATTATGGTAATCTGCATTCTTGTTTGGCAGGTATTGACAATCCCTCACCAGAGCAGGTTCGCCAAGCCGTGATAGCCATACGCAAGCAGAAACTGCCCGAGGTGGACGAATACGGCTCCGCCGGTTCTTTCTTCAAGAACCCTGTCATTGCTGCTCCCCTCTATGACACGTTGCATGCACAATATCCGGACATGCCGTCTTTCGTCACATCGAACGGGTATAAGATACCTGCGGCATGGCTGATTGAACAGTGCGGTTGGAAAGATAAACAATCGGGTAGGGCCACTGTTTGGCAACAACAGCCACTGGTCATTGTCAACAACGGCAATGCCACTGCCGAGGATATCCTGCAACTGGCACAGCAAATTACCGATTCGGTCAACGAACGGTTTCATATACAATTAGAACGCGAAGTCGAATATATCTGAACCTATGGCAAGTTTTTTAGTTGAAGGCGGTCACCGCTTGAAGGGCACAATCACTCCCGCCGGTGCCAAGAACGAGGCGCTGCAAGTGATTTGTGCCGTGCTGCTGACCGAGCAAGAGGTGGTCATTGACAACCTGCCCGACATATTGGATGTGAACAACCTCATTGACCTATTGCAGGCAATGGGGGTACAAGTCAACCGAAATGGCAAATGCTGCACTTTCCGTGCCGCCCGTTTGGACACCGACTATCTGCAAAGCCAAGATTTCTTCAACCGCTGCAATCGCTTGCGCGGCTCGGTCATGCTCATCGGTCCGCTATTGGCACGCTTGGGACAAGTCACCTATGCCAAACCCGGCGGTGACAAAATAGGCAGACGACGCTTGGATACGCACTTCCAAGGATTGCTTCGTTTGGGGGCAACCTATACCTATATACCTGAACGCCAAGCTTACACTTTTGCGGCTCCGGCTCAAGGATTGCAAGGGGCTTATATGCTCTTAGACGAGGCTTCTGTGACGGGTACGGCCAACATTGTCATGGCAGCAGTGCTTGCCAAGGGAACAACCACCATCTACAATGCCGCCTGCGAGCCGTATGTGCAACAACTCTGCCGTATGCTCAAGCGTATGGGGGCTCGCATAAGCGGAATAGGTAGTAACCTGCTTACCATTGAGGGAGTCCAGCGATTGGAGGGCACTTCACACACCCTATTGCCGGATATGATCGAGATAGGCTCATTCATCGGCATGGCAGCCATCACCGCCTCCAACATCACCATCAAAGATGTCTCTTATGACAATTTGGGTATCATACCCGACGCTTTCCGACATCTGGGCATCCGTATTGAGCAGCAGGGGGACGACCTGCATATACCTTGCCAAGAACACTATGAGATAGAGTCTTTCATGGACGGCGGCATATTGCATCTTGCCGATGCACCATGGCCGGGATTGACTCCTGACCTGCTCAGCGTCCTGTTGGTGGTGGCCACGCAGGCTCGCGGCAGTGTACTGATTCACCAGAAGATGTTCGAGAGTCGTCTGTTCTTCGTGGACAAACTCATTGATATGGGGGCGCAAATCATCTTGTGTGACCCTCACCGTGCCGTCGTCATCGGTCACGACCACCGGATGCGTCTGCGTCACAACAACATGAGCTCGCCTGACATCCGTGCCGGCATAGCCATGCTCATCGCCGCCATGTCAGCCGACGGCACATCGCTCATTGACCATATCGACCAGATTGACCGTGGCTATGAGCGTATCGAGCAGAGACTCAATGCCCTCGGTGCGCATATCATTCGCCAAGACGGCGAATGAGCGTCAACCCGTCTCGTAGGGGAAGAATCACTTTTTCCAATTGTTGGTCTTGTGCCACGTGGTCGTTGAATAACCGCAAACCTTGCGTCTGTGCGTCCTTGTCGTATAGCGGGTCAATGATATGCCCATCCCACAGCGTATTGTCTGCCAACACACAGCCTCCATGCTTCAGTCGGGGCAGAACAATGTCCAAATAGGCAGCATATTCTCGTTTGTCTCCATCAATGAAAACCATGTCAAACTGTTGCTCTAAGGGGAGCATAGGCACAATGTCCAAAGCACTGCCAATGCGTAGGTCGATTTGCTTTTCATAGGGTGACAATGCCAAATGACGTCGGATGACCGGTTCCAGCTCGTCGTTGCGCTCAATGGTGAGTAAATGTCCGTCCGGGGGAAGTCCTTCTGCCAAGCACAATGCCGAATAACCCGTAAAGGTGCCTATTTCAAGGATGTGCTTTGCACGCGCCATGCGGCTGAGCATCGACAAGAAACGCCCCTGCACCCTGCCCGACAACATGTGGGCATTGAGCACATGCAAATGTGTATAGCGGCTGATGGCTTGCAAATACTCCGGCTCGGGCGAACAATGTTGCTCAATGTAATCTGACAGACGGCTTTCCATTCGTAATAACCCTTCTTTTTAGCGAAAAACAATTGTTTTTTAAGAAAAAAGTTTCTTTTTGCACGCAAAAGTACACGAAATATTTGTCAATCACAAAAAATGATATACTTTTGTAGTCGAATTGGTAACTATCCTTTTTTTATTACTTAAATTACGAATGGAATCTATGGAAAAAATAGATGATTTGGATCGTAAGATCCTTCAAATTATTACGCGCAATGCGCGTATCCCTTTTAAGGATGTAGCCGACGAGTGCGGCGTGAGCCGCGCCGCTATCCACCAGCGCGTGCAGAAAATGTACGACACCGGTGTCATCATCGGCAGCGGCTATCAGGTCAATCCCAAGATGCTGGGCTATAACTTGTGCGTGTTTGTGGGCATCACCTTGGAGAAAGGCTCTTTTTACAACGATGTTATCGCCGCTTTGGAACAGATACCCGAAGTGGTGGAGAGCCAGTTTACCCTTGGCTCGTTCTCGATGCTCATCAAACTCTATGCCCGTGACGACCGTCACCTCATGGAACTGCTCAACAGCAAGATCCAGGTAATTCAAGGCGTGAGCATGACCGAGACCCTCACTTCGCTCGAGCAGCGCATCAATCGCGTACTGCCCGTTTTGTAAAAGCACGATTAAACATTATTTCAGCGTATTATGGAAAAAGTCATTAGCGGTATCCGCCCGACAGGCAACCTGCACTTGGGCAACTATTTCGGTGCGGTAAAGAGTTTTGTCCAGATGCAAGACGAGTATCAATGCATGTTCTTCATCGCTGATTGGCATTCGCTTACCACTCACCCTACACCGGAGAACATCCGCCGCTCGGTACGCACCATATTGGCAGAGTATCTGGCTTGCGGTATCGACCCCGAGAAAGCCCCCATCTATGTGCAGAGTGATATTAAACCCGTGTTGGAGTTGTACCTCTACCTGAACATGAACGCCTACTTGGGCGAGTTGGAGCGCGTGACCAGTTTCAAGGAGAAAGCCCGCACTCAACCTGACAATGTCAATGCCGGGCTGCTCACCTATCCCACGCTGATGGCAGCCGATGTGCTGGCACATAAGGCGGATAAAGTCCCCGTAGGCAAAGACCAAGAACAGAACATGGAGATGATGCGCCTGTTTGCACGGCGTTTCAACCGAATTTACGGGGTGGACTTTTTCCGCGGCACCGGCGTGACGGAGATCCTGAAAACAGACGGCGGATACCTGCTGTTCACGGACAATCCGGACGAAGAAGTCTTTCATGCGCGGTACGTTTTCAACTGCGCCGGCTGCCACGCCGACGAGATGAACAATTTTGTCTCAGACCGCAAAATCACGATCGTCCCGCGCAAGGGGACGCATTTTCTCCTGGATAAAAAGCTTGCGCCCTATCTGAAAAACACGCTGTCCCAGGCGCCACACGACCTTCCGGGCGGCGGACACACGAAGGGCTACTGCCTGATGCCGACCGCGGACG
>CAMOHN010000082.1 GCA_946615455.1 uncultured Bacteroidales bacterium | reverse complement strand
AGTACAATGACTGCAATGATGATCATCATGGTGCTGTTCAGGTTGTCGCCTTTGACGCGCGACCACATATCCAGAACATCCTTGGTGTTATCACCCGTGTCGTGCATCAGGGCGCATCGGTTGATGACCGATTGGTCGGGATAGAACACTTGATTGGCATGCACGGCTTCGGCACCTTCGCCGAAGAAATAGCGAAGGTCGGCAGTCTCTTCTATATCGGCATCGTCAGCCCATTCCAGTATTTCCGGCGAGGAGATGACGCTGACATAGCCAATCTCTTCCATGTTGTAGATGGCGTTTTGAGGCATACACATGTAGTTGATGAAGTAGCTGGCAGCCTTGGTGTTCTTGGCATATTTGGGTATGCACCAACCGTCAAACCATACATTACTACCTTCTTCTGGAACCAAGTATGCCAGCTCAACACCCATCTCAGCGGCTTCGTCTATAGCCCATTGTGCATCGCCTGACCAGCTCAGGTTCAGCCATGTCTTGCCTTTGGTCATCTCTTCTTTACCAAAGTCCACTTCCCATCCGGCGATGTTCTCTTTGGCTTGCAGCAGTACCTCTTCCACGCGGGCAATGCGTTCGGGAGTGATGTGAGCCACCAGTTCGTCACGGGTCACTTCGCCGCGAGCAATCTCTTCACGATAAGCATAGAGCACAATGACCGAATAGACATCGCGATAGGCATCCTTCATGAATATATGGTTCTTGAAGCGCGGGTTCATGATTGCACCCCACGACTTGAGTTCGTCGGCACTGACCCACTGCGGATTGTAGAGCCAACCGGTGGTACCCCACATATAGCCTACCGTGTAGTCACTAACGGTGATACCGCTACCTTCGGGAGCCATCTGCTGGAACTTGTCAACGGCAAAGGGAGCGACCAGCGTGGTGTAGTCAGGGGTCTGACCGAAGTCCTTGTTAATGGGCAACAAAAGACCATTGCGCAGCATACGCTCAATGATATATTCAGACGGGCAAATCGCATCATAATCTTCTTTGCCTATCTCAATCTCAGTGAGCATAGACTCGTTGATGTCAAAGGTCTGGTAAATCACCTGAACCTCTTCACCGGTTTGCTCTTTGTACCATTCGGGGAACTTGTCTAACACATTCTGCATGTCAATGTAGTCCGCCCAGTTGTAGATTTTGAGGGTGTGTTCACGATCGGCGGCACCGACAGTCAAGGCTGTCAGCACACAAGCAAAAAAGAGAACGATTCTTTTCATTTTTTCTTTTGTTTATTTTTATAGGTTTGTCTGTAAGTGCGGATATTGGTGATGACCAAAAGCAACAAGATGGTCAGAAAAATCATGGAGAACAGCGGTCGCAACTCGGGTGTCAAACCGCCCTTGCGCGCATCGGCATAGATGAAAGTGGACAAGGTCTCCAGTCCGCCGCTACCTTTGGTGAAGAAGGTCACGCCAAAGTCGTCAATACTGAGTGTGAGTGAGAGGATGAAGCCGCTGATCATGCCCGGTCTTAGTTCGGGAAGCATCACCTTGCGAAGGGCTTGTAGCGGGGTTGCGCCCAGGTCTAAGGCTGCCTCGTAGATGTTCGGATTCATCTTGGTCAGGCGCGGCATGACACTGAGCACCACATAGGGCGTGCAGAACACCACATGGGCGGCAATCACCGTGCCCAGTCCGCGACTAATACCCAAGAAAACAAACAGCAGGAACAGCGATATACCCGTCAGAATGTCAGGGTTAATCATCGGTATGGAGTTCAAGAATAACATGCCTTTTCGATAGCGGGCGTTCATATTGTAGATTCCGATGGCAGCCAATGTCCCAAGTATGGTGGATATGACTGCCGCTGTCACAGCAATGACCGCCGTATAGAAAATGGCTCGGTAGAGGTTCGGATCAACCTGCACGTCTGCCGTTATGTCATAACCGACAAACAGGTTACGATAGAGCGAGAAGGTAAAGCCTGTCCAGTTACCCAGTACTTTGCTGCGAGTAAACGAGAAGATGATGATGAGGACGATAGGGGCATACAACACCACCAACAGTAGCCACAAATAGCCCTGTCCTACCAAGCGTTCCCACAAAGCACGCTTTTCAGTCCAAAGTAAATTCTGCTTTTTCATGGCTTAGCGAATCATATTTTCACCTGCTTCTTCTTGTTGCCCGAAGAAACTGGTGGCACCAATAATAATAAGCATGATAAGCGACAGAGCGGCACCATAGTTCCACATGGTGATACCGCCTTCGCCAAAGCTACGCTGAATGAGCGAACCGAACAATGTTATCTTGTTGTGGGTCAGCAACTCAGAAATAGCAAACGTGCTCACCGTAGGCATGAACACCATCACAATGCCCGAATAGATACCCGGGATGGACAAAGGCAGGATGACCTTGGTGAATACCTGACGGCGGTTGGCACCCAAGTCGCGGGCAGCTTCCAGCAGGCTCTTGTCCATCTTTTGCAGAGTGTTGTAGATAGGATAAATCATAAAGGGCAGAAAGTCGTAGGTCATGCCAAAAAGTAGTGCGCCTTCGCCTAATGGCAGATTGAGCATGTGGAACAACTCTACCGTAGCAATGGTGCGCAACAAGAAATTGATCCACATGGGTAGAATGAACAGCAATGCCATCACTTGCGGGGTGCCGAACGACTTCATTGCCATGATATAGGCTGCCGGATAACCCAACAACAAACATATAATAGTGGTCAGCAACGCAATGGCAATTGAATAGATAAAAGTATTCACAGCCTCGTTTTTGCTGAAGAACTGCACAAAGTTTTGCACAGTAAAATGTCCTTCCAAGTCAGTGAAGGCATAGATACCTATCAGAATGAGTGGCAGAATAACCAGCAATATCAAGAATATGATATAAGGCCATGCCCAGTTCGTCCTTTTCTGAAAATTCTTCATGGCTGCCTACTGCACTTTGTCAAGGATGATACTCTCTTTGGGAATAACGATACCAACACGGTCGCCATCGTCCCAGATGTCGTTGGTATAGACATACATATCGTAGCCCTCGTCGGTTCGGATGGTGAGGTTGTAGTGGTTGCCCTTGTAGAGGATGAAGTGCACTTCACCCGACAAAACGCCCTCGTTTTCGTGATCCTGAAGGTCAATGTCGCGGAAGGGAACCCGTACTCGGACTTTGTCGCCCGGTTGGAAAGCAGCCATCTGCTCGTCGCTGACATCCCAATCGGCTTCAAGGAACCGTACCTTACCGTTCTTCGTTATCTCACCGTCGAAGTAGTTGTAAATGTAATGCTCCTTCTTCATGATCTGTATGTCTTCGGGCTTGACCAACATACCCACTTCCGTGCCGGGGAGAAACTCATGGTAGTCCTGCACCATAAACTCGTACCCATTGGCTGTTTTGACGGTCATCTCGTAGTGTACACCCTTGAATATACTGCTTTCCACTACGCCGTACCACTTGGTGTAATTGCCCTTGGGCACACGATCATCGGGATCCACATCTTCAGGCTGAACAATGCCGTCTCCCTTGCGCCAGATGTAGATGTCTTCGGGTCGGATGACCACATCGACGGCTGTATTCTCACCAAAACCTTCGTCAATGCAGTCAAACTCCTTGTCACAGAAGCGCACACGATGGTCGCGAATCATCGTGCCGCTAAGGATATTGCTTTCGCCGATGAAGTCTGCCACAAAGCAGTTCTGCGGCTCGTTGTAGATATCGGTGGGAGTGCCTATTTGCTGAATCTTGCCCTCGCGCATAACCACAATACGATCGCTCAAAGTGAGTGCCTCCTCTTGATCATGGGTTACATAGATAAAGGTGATACCCAGTTTCTTATGCATCTCTTTTAGTTCGAGCTGCATGTCCTTGCGCATCTTGAGGTCCAGTGCGGCAAGCGGTTCGTCAAGTAGTAATACTTCCGGCTCGTTGATGATGGCTCGGGCGATAGCCACGCGTTGTTGCTGACCACCGGAGAGCGAGTCCACATCGCGGAACTCATAGTCTGACATAGCCACCATCTTGAGCGCACGCTTAACACGACGTTCCACTTCGCTTTTCTCCACACCCTTCAACTTCAAACCGAAAGCGACATTCTCATAGACATTCAGATGTGGAAACAAGGCATACTTTTGGAAAACTGTATTGACGGGGCGAAGGTGAGGTGGCATTTGCGTTACATCCTCGCCGTTGAGCAGGATATCACCTTCGGAAGCGACCTGAAAACCCGCTATACAGCGCAGTAAGGTCGTCTTACCACAACCGGATGGCCCCAAAATGGTTACAAACTCACCCTTCTTAACATGCAGAGTCACATCTCGAAGAGCATACTGACCGTCCTCAAACTGCTTGAAGACATGATTGACATCAATAATGTAATCCGATTTCATCTCCCCTATGATGGTTAATGGAGCGGCAAAAGTATGGTAAGTCAAACAATTACACAATAAAAATCGTATTTTAGATCGATTTTCGTCCAAAGTCGGCAGGAATTTCGCCCCACTCGCGCGTATCCCACTTCAATAATGGGGTTGTCCAAGTATGCGTGCGCAGCCATTGTTCTGCCTTGCGAATCATGAACAAAAGCTCCATGTTCTTGTCGGTGAATTCCAGTTTGCTCTTGCACTTTTTTTGCCTCACCCATGCCAATGCGGTCACACTATCTGTATATAAAGCCCATGGGAGATTGTATTTCTGCAAATATGCCAACCCTAAAACCAGAGCCAAAAATTCGCCGATATTGTTGGTGCCCTGTTCATACGGACCACGGTGAAAAACCTCCGTTCCCGTGTCGGCTATTACGGCACGAAACTCCATCTTACCCGGATTACCCGAGCAGGCTGCATCCACTGCCAAGGCAGGTAATTGCGGTTGATTCATTATTTTTTTTGTTTTTTTTCGGTGAAAAATTTGCCAGTTACAAAAAACGCAGTACTTTTGCCGTCCCAATAGAGAGAGACCATGTGTCTGTCCTATTTTAATCGCGGAGTAGAGCAGTGGTAGCTCGTCAGGCTCATAACCTGAAGGTCGGTGG
>CAMOHN010000081.1 GCA_946615455.1 uncultured Bacteroidales bacterium | reverse complement strand
TTATCGCGTTTAGGATAGAGGGTGTTCATTTCACGAACGCGGTCGAAGATAACCACTGTGTCGTTGATGGAGTAACCAATAACGGTGAGGATGGCAGCAATGAAGCTCTGGTCAATCTCCATGGAGAAAGGCATAATCTTCCACAAGAGGGCATAGGAACCGAGCACAATCAAGGCATCGTGTGTCAATGCGGTTACCGCACCTACGGAATAAGCGAAGTTGCGGAAGCGCAGCAAGATATAGAGGAAGATACCAATGAGTGCGCAGATGACTGCAATGATGGCATCTTTGGTGATATCGTCAGCAATGGCGGGACCAACCTTTTGGCTCTGCATGATACCAACCTCGGGATTGATTTCGGTGGAGCGGAAAGCTTCAAACGAAGTATTCTCCGGCAGGTAGTTGACGCAGCCTTGATAGAGCAATGTTTCGATTTCGTCATCCACGGTCTGACCATCGTCATGAATGCGGAAGTTGGTTGAGACGCGGATTTGGTTGCCGTCTTGTCCGATGGTGATGACGCGCATACTGAGGTTCTCTCCTTCGGTGTTCTGTGCAGAGAAAACATCCATAAGCGACTTCTCTATTTCTTCGGTATTGACATTGTGGTCAAAGCGAACGACATAGTTACGACCGCCGGAGAAGTCAATACCAAGGTTAAGACGACCAAAAATATGAGGTTCAAGACCAAGGATACTGATGCAGACAACAATGATAGAAATGATGTAGAACACCTTGCGTTTGCCCACGAAGTTGGCATGCACATTCTGCAAGAAGTTCTTCATGAGGTCAGTCGTGAAGGTCAGTTCCTTAGCGTTTTCACGTTTAGCATAGGCTTCGAGCCACAGGCGGGTCAAGAATACAGCAGTGAGGAACGAGGAAACGATACCAATCATGAATGTCACGGCAAAGCCTTTGATGGGGCCGGAACCGAACAGAGCCAAGATGGCACCGGTGAGGAAACTGGTTACATTGGAGTCCACGATGGCACTGATGGCACCTTTGAAACCGTCTTCGATGGCTTTGCGCAGGTTCTTGCCATTTCGGATCTCTTCACGGATACGTTCATAGATGAGCACATTGGCATCGACCGCCATACCCATAGTCAGCACGATACCGGCTATACCGGGCAAGGTGAGAACGGCCGAGAAGGAGGCAAGGATACCGAGCAGCAGGAAGATGTTGCACAACAGCGCTGCATCGGCGATGAGACCGGGTATGAGTCCGTAGTAGAACACCATGTAAAGTAGGATGAGGACGAAACCGATGACGAAGCTCCACAGACCGGCGCGAATGGATTCAGCGCCGAGGGTAGGTCCAACCACATCCTCTTGTACGATGCGTGCGGGAGCGGGCATCTTACCAGATTTGAGCGTATTGGCAAGGTCTTTTGCCTCGTCCACCGTGAAGTTACCGGTGATTTGGCTATTGCCACCAGCTATTTCGTTTTGCACAGTGGGGAAGCTATATACGTAACCATCGAGCACGATGGCAACTGATTTACCGATGTTGTCACGCGTGATACGCTGCCAAGCCTTGGCACCTTCGGCGTTCATAGACATGCTCACATTGGCATAGGGAGTGAGTTGACCAAAGTCTGCGCGTGCGTCGGTGATGACATCACCTTCGAGCGAAGCACGTCCGTCGCGTTGAGCCTTGAGGGCGATGAGTTGATAAACCATGCCTTGCTCATCAATGGCCTTGACTGTCCATTTGAGTCTGAGGTCACGCGGCAGAACCTGCTTTGCAATGGTGGAGTTGAGCATCGCATTAACACGGGCTGTATCCGTGTACTGAACCATGCCGACCACAGGACCGCGATAGGCTTGACCTGTCTGGCTGATGCTGGGGTTGAGAATGGCGAACAGCGGATTTTCCTTCATCCAGTTGGCACGAAGCACTTCTTCGTTTTGTTCAGCCTGAGCCAAACTATCCGCTGAAGCGTCCATAAGTTCAGCCATATCATCATCGGTAGCTACGGAGTCTTGTGGAGCAACGGGTGCAACATCTTCAAGTTCGGTAGTAGTCTGAGTTGCTTCGTTGGCATTGTTGATTTGGGCATACTCGCGGTTGATTTGCGCCAATTGAGGCAGGATTTCGCTCAGTTCATAGGTCTCCCAGAACTCGAGGTTGGCGCTACCTTGCAGCAGTTTGCGCACACGTTCGGGTTCTTTGATACCGGGTAGTTCGATGAGAATACGCCCTGCCTGAGCCAAGCGTTGGATGTTGGGTTGTACGACACCGAAGCGGTCAATACGGGTGCGGAGCACATTGAACGAGTTGTCAATGGCGCCATTCACTTCTTCGCGGAGCACTTTTTCCACCTCGTTGTTGGATGAAGTGAGTGTCACCTTATCTTTGAGTTCGAGCGTCGAGAAAATGCTTGCCAGCTGGGCATTGGGGTCCAGTTCATAGAACGACTCGAGGAAGAGGGTAACAAAGTCTTCGCCGCTGGTGCGTTGTTTGAGTTGTGCATTTTGGATGGCTTGGTTGAAGAGGTCTGAGTTATTGTGTCCGCTGAGCGAACGGAGGATTTCCGGCACGGAGACCTCCATAGTGACGTTCATACCTCCTTTGAGGTCCAAGCCGAGATTGAGTTGTTTCTCGCGGCACTCTTTGAGTGTGTAGCCGAACCATACGCGCTGCGTGGCAATGGAATCGACATAGAAGAATTCTTTGGCTGCGTCACCTTGGGCATACTCTTTAGCCTGCTTGTCGTAATGCGCCACAACGAGGCTAAACGACAAATAGAACATGCAAATGAGAGCCAGGCAGATTGCCAAGAATCGAACAAGTCCTTTGTTTTGCATAATGTGTATAGAATTATTTAGTTAATTTCATCAGAAAAGATCTGTCAAACAGCCCGCAAAAGTAGGGCATTGAATTGGATTGCACAAAGTTTTTCGTTATTTTTCATGATTTTGTACAACGATAGCCTGTTCTGCGTGCAGTCTGACTTGGAGCCATGCTTGCAGCCGTTGCTGTTCGTCTAAGTTCAGAGTCCTATTGTGCCGGAGTGTCAAAACGGCTACTACCATGCGTGGTGAAGCGGGATTAACAGCCACAACAACAGCCTCAATCATAGGATATTGAGCGATGATTTCAGCTTGCAATTCGTCCTGTGGGACACTGTTTTTTTCAATGACATTCAGCAGGCTATCCACCCGGGTTTGCAGGGCAGCAATCTCGTTATTCTTGAGTTGGAGTCGCTCTTCGTTGTTACGAACCATATCGCGTACCATCTCGTTCTCGTCCAAGCCTTTTGGGTTGGTGTAGGCGGCATCAAGGTGGAAGATGATTTGTTGAGAGGTAAACCCATACTGCTCGGCGGACTGATAGACCTGCTTGTAGGCAGCATCGTCGGGTTCTTCGCCAGCCACATAGAGTTCGATGGTTTTGGGTGAGTTATCGCTATGGATTTGGTAATCATAGATATAGCTCTTACCAAAATTTTTATTGGCACGAACAAAAGCATTGGCGGAGCGGTTGAAATTGTTTTCTTTGATAACGCTGACAGCCGAGATGACACTGGGGACGATGATGGCAACCAGTAACAGCCCTACGAGCCACTTGCGATAGCGTTGCAATCGTGGGTTAGGAGCCACCACCTCGGTATAGCCAAAATACTTGGTTCCGAAAAAGGCGGCAATGTCAATGAAGGTGAAATTGATGAAGAACAAGTATAGTGCTCCGAAAAAGAAATGTGCTTGCAAGGTAGCCAGTCCGTAGCCGACGGTGCAAAGAGGTGGCATGAGTGCAGTCGCGATAGCCACGCCTGACATGACCGTACCTTTCTCTTTGCGTGACACTTCCAGGATGCCTGCTATACCTCCGAAGAAGGCTATGAACACATCGTAGATGGTTGGATTGGTTCGCGCCAGCAACTCAGTGGGTGTTTCCATATCCAATGGCGAGACAAGGAAATAGAGTGCAGCGGAGAGGATGGATATGCCCACCATGACTGCGAGGTTCTTGAGCGATTTCCAAAGCAGGTCGATATCGTTAGTGCCGAGAGCCAATCCGAAGCCCATGATGGGTGACATGAGCGGTGAGATAAGCATGGCACCGATGATGACGGGAATGGAATTGACATTCAGCCCTACCGAGGCAATAACTATGGCACAAAAGAGGATGACGATATTGGGTCCTCGAAAAGCGACATTGTCTTTTATGGATGCAGCGCCGGCTTCAACATCGACATGCTCACTGAGGTCGATGAGGTGTAATATACGCTGCCACAGATTTAGCGGTCGAGACATTGGCGATAGAGTTTTTTAGGGTCAACGGCTTTGCCTATCATTTCTGAGAGTTGGCTGATGGCGATACGCTGTTGTTGCATGGTATCCCGATCGCGGAGGGTTACACAATGGTCGTTGAGGGTGTCATGGTCAATGGTGATGCAGAAAGGCGTGCCGATGGCGTCTTGTCGGCGGTAGCGTTTACCGATCGAGTCCTTCTCATCGTAAGTGGTCTTGAAGTCCAATTGGAGCATACGCATCACTTCGCGGGCTTGTTCGGGCAGACCGTCTTTTTTCACGAGCGGCATGACGCAACACTTGACAGGTGCCAAAACGGGGGGCAACGAAAGTACGACACGCGAGTCGCCACCTTCCAACTGTTCTTCTTTGTAAGCCGAGCAGAGTACGCTGAGGAACATACGGTCCACACCTATACTGGTTTCAATGACATAGGGAACGTAACTCTCGTTGAGTTCGGGGTCGAAGTATTCCATTTTCTTTCCCGAGAATTTGGCGTGTTGGCTGAGGTCAAAATTGGTACGAGAGTGAATACCCTCTACTTCCTTAAAGCCGAACGGCATTTGGAACTCGATGTCGGTGGCAGCATTGGCATAATGTGCCAGTTTCTCGTGGTCGTGGAAACGGTACTTCTCATCACCCAGTCCGAGGGCTTTGTGCCAGCGCAGGCGCTGCTCTTTCCAGTAGGCGAACCACTTGAGCTCTTCGCCCGGACGCACAAAGAACTGCATCTCCATCTGCTCAAACTCGCGCATACGGAAGATGAACTG
>CAMOHN010000080.1 GCA_946615455.1 uncultured Bacteroidales bacterium | reverse complement strand
AATTCGCTGGTGAAATGGAATCGGATATGGGGATAGTCGTTTTGTGCCACTTGCAGAATATATGCCGAGTCTGCCATAAAGACATCGCGTCCGTTCTTGTCAAGTGCCATATATTGGGCTTTGCGCTTTTTGAACAAGTCCAATTCGGCTTGGTCATCGCTCTCTATCCAGCAGGCTTTGTACATGGAAAGCGGTTCCCAGCGGCATAGCGCATTGTACTCGTGCTCAAGGCGGTACTGAATGACTTCAAACTGCAACTGCCCGACCGTACCGATGATTTTGCGACCGTTGAGTTGACTGACAAACAGTTGCGCCACGCCCTCGTCCATGAGTTGGCGGATACCTTTGTCGAGTTGTTTCTGCTTCATCGGGTCGGCGTTCTCAATGTACTTGAACATCTCCGGTGAGAAAGAGGGCAGACCTTTGAAGTGAAGTGTCTCTCCCGAGGTGAGCGTGTCGCCAATCTTGAAATTACCCGTGTCGGGTAGGCCTACTATGTCGCCTGCATAGGCTTCATCGACTGTCTCTTTTTTCTGCGCCATAAAGCAGGTAGGCGACGAGAAACGCATCGTGGCAGGCTTGCCGCCCGGGGGAGGCATGAGCGTGTACCACTCGTTGCGGTGGAACACGCCGCTGCAAATCTTGAAGAAAGCGATGCACGAACGGTGGTTGGGATCCATATTGGCGTGAATCTTAAAGCAGAAGCCCGTGAAGGTCTCCTCCATCGGATCGACCTTGCGCTCTTCGGCTTGAACGGGACGGGGCGAAGGGGCGTTCAGGACAAAGAAATCCAACAACTCCTGCACGCCGATGGTCTTGTAGGCACTGCCGAAAAAGACGGGCGCGAGGTCGCCGGCGAGGTACTCGGTTTGGTCAAAGACGGGATAGACTTCGTTGAGCAGTTCGCGGTCGGCTTCGGCTATGCGTGTTTCCCACTGCTCGCTGCCGCGCGTCCATACCTCGCTGAATTTCAGTCCTTGTCCATCCGCCCACGACATAGGCGTAACGCGTATGCCCAACTCTTTTTCCACGTCGTCCATCAGGTCGAACGGGTCTTTGCCTTCGCGGTCCATCTTGTTCATAAAGACCATAACGGGTGTCTTGCGCATACGGCACACTTCCATCAGGCGACGTGTCTGCGCCTCCACACCTTTCGCGCTGTCAATGACGATGATGACGCTGTCCACGGCTGTAAGGGTGCGGAAGGTGTCTTCGGCAAAGTCCTGGTGACCGGGGGTGTCAAGGATATTGATGTGGTAGGTGACATCCGTTGATTTGTCCGCGCCACTCCGGTAGTCGAATCCCATGACGGAGGTAGCTACGCTGATGCCGCGCTGTTTCTCAATCTCCATCCAGTCGGATGTGGCTGTGCGCTTGATTTTGTTGGACTTGACGGCACCTGCCACGTGGATGGCTCCGCCGTAGAGTAGCAGTTTTTCTGTGAGGGTGGTCTTACCTGCATCGGGGTGGCTGACAATGGCAAAAGTGCGCCGACGCAGAATCTCTTCTTGAAATGTCATTATTTATATTTTTCGTTTAAGCAGTTGCAATGTATATAATCACATTTTTGGCGGCAAAGGTATGATATTTAGTCGCTCCCACCAATCTATTTTAGGTATTTTACGGTTTCAAGCAGCCGAATGCTCATTTTTTATCAAAAAAAGTACACGTCCCTTACATTGTATATGAACAACGGCTTGGATATAGAAATTCGCTACGAGACGCAGAACTTCATAACCCGTTGGATATGTCCTGAACGGTTTTAACAAATTAGAACATAAACAAACTCGCATAATGGAACTACATTCAGACGGTCTAGCGCATTGACGATAAGGACAAGAGGCAACAAGGGCAAGACGGCGTGCATTGATAGACCATTGGACAAATGAGAACAAAAAAGAGGGTGTGTCAAAACTAGTTGGCACACCTTTGTATTGTTAACAATATTATCCAAAGACTTACCGAATGAAGTGCATGGGTTGCCACTGTTCGCGGGCGGGGAGTTGGGGGGCATTGTCGCCTCGCAAACCACGCAGCATCCATGCCATGTTGTGCGCGAGTGTGCGCATGGTCTGCATACCTTCCGTGTCTTGCTCTGCTTCACCGGCTTCGCGACCGTAAGCAATGTTCCAATACTGCGACGTAACGACAGGCATATTGCACATCTCTAACGGCATTTGCAGGCACTGGTAAGCGGCTGTGGCTCCACCGCGACGGCAAACCGTAACGACGGCAGCAGGTTTGTTTTGTGCTGCTGCTCCGTTGCTGAATAAGGCGCGCTGCATGATAGCCAAGAGGGCACCGTTGGGTTGCCCGTAATAGACCGGCGAAGCAAATACAAAGCCGTCCGCTTCGGCAAAATGTGCAGAAATGCGGTTGCACACATCGTCATCAAAGACGCACTTGCCGAGATTATTGGTCTTGCACATGCCGCAGGCTATACATCCTCTAACAGGCTTATTGCCAATCCACACAATGTCTGTTTCAATGCCCTCTGTTTGCAAAGTGCGGGCTATCTCGCTCAGAGCAGAGTAGCAGTTGCCTGTCTTGCGCGGGCTGCCATTGATTAGAAGAACTTTCATAGCGGGTCAGTTATCTTAGTTTGGCACCGAATTGGTCTTCGAAGGTCTTTTGCAGACGGGACATGATGTTCTCAATCTGCTTGTCTTTGAGGGTATCGTTCGCGTCTTGCAGGACGAAGGACAGGGCATACGACTTCTTGCCTTCTTCGAGGTTCTTGCCCTCATAGACATCAAACAGGGTCACTTGTTTGAGCAGTTTGCGCTCGGTGTCAAGGGCGGCTTTTTTGAGGTCGGCAAAGCAGATGTTCTTGTCAAGAAGCAGAGCCAAATCGCGTTTAACTTCCGGGAATCGCGGCAGGTCTTCTATGACGGGTTTGTACTTCTTGCTCTCTGCCAAAAGGGCGTTCCAATAGAGGTCAGCATAATAGACGGGTTGGTCAATGTCAAACTTTTGGAGGAGCGAGTCGGCGACTACTACCATATAGCCGAGGCTCTTGCCGCTCTGCGTCTTTAGCACCAGTCCGTCGCTGAAGCATTGGCAGATGCCGCAACTCATGTCTTTGTTCGGGTCAATGGCGGGTTCCATCACCAGTTTGTCGGGCGCAATACCCAAGCGTGTGAGGACAGCATCTACATAAGCGTGCAGCAGGTAGAACGACACTTTTTCGTCGCGGCGAACCCAACTCTGTACGGTCTTGTTGCCGGTCAGCCAAAGGGCAAGGTGCGGCTCTTCACAATACGCATCAATGGGCTTTTGACCTTCGACTTTCGACTTTTGCCTATCATAGTGATAGCAGTTGCCGAATTCGTAGAAGCGCAGGTTCTGCTGTTTGCGGTTCACATTGCGCTGAATGGATTCCAGTCCGCCGAAGAGCAGTACTTGCCGCATGACGCTCAGGTCGGCTGACAGCGGGTTCTTGACGCGCACGCAGGTTTCTCCCCATGTACCGTTGGAGTAGTAAGCTGCACGGGTGAGCGAGTTATTCATTATCTCGTTGAAGCCCTGTGCTGTGAGTTGTTCGCTGACACGGCGTTGCAGCGCGATGGGGTCTGGTTTGGGGCTGTAACTGAGCGAAGTATGTACTCGCTCGGGGAACTCGATGCGGTTGTAGCCGTAGATACGCAGGATATCTTCTACGAGATCGCACTCGCGCTGCACATCCACACGATAGCGGGGAATGAGGCAGTCGTAGTTGATGGCGCCTTGCTCATTGCGTTTGGTGAAACTAATCTCCAGAGCAGAGAGGATGGTTTCTATGTTTTCTTCACCTATCTCTTTTCCTATCAGGGTATAGGCACGGTTAAGGTTAAGGGTGGCATGCCATGGTTCGAAGACGGTGGTGCCGTTGTCCGAGACTTCCATGCTGACCGTTCCGCCTGCTACTTGCTGAATGAGCAAAGCGGCGCGTTGGAGTACATAGAGGGTGTTATTGGGGTCGCAGCCACGCTCGTAGCGGAACGATGCATCGGTGTTCAGTCCGTGGCGACGGGCCGTCTTGCGGATACCGACCGGCTCGAAGTAGGCGCTTTCTAAGAACACATTGCGTGTCTGGTCAGTCACGCCTGAGTCTTGTCCGCCAAATACGCCGGCTATACACATCGGTTCAGACTCGTTGCAAATCATCAGGTCGGCTGCCGTCATGGTGCGTTCCACGCCGTCCAGGGTGGTGAATCGCTCACCCTCGCGGGCTTTGCGAACCACTATCGTATTGCCTTTTATCTTGTCCGCGTCAAAAGCATGCAAGGGCTGACCTGTCTCCATGAGCACATAGTTGGTGATGTCCACCACATTATTAATGGAGCGCAAGCCGATGGTCTGCAGGGCTTTCTTGAGCCAATCGGGCGACTCTTTGACCTCTATACCGCTAATGCTCACGCCGGTGTAGCGGGGGCAAGCTTCGGTGGCTTCAATGCGGACGGTGATGGGAAGGTTGTGGTTGTCTATACGGAAAGTGCTCACATCAGGACGGTGGAGACGAACATCCTTGCCGTGGGCACGATAGTAGGCATATAGGTCACGGGCAACGCCCCAGTGGCTCGCTCCGTCGGCACGGTTGGCGGTGATGTCCACCTCAATGAGGGTGTCGTCTTCAATATGGTAATAGTCGCGCGCTTTCATGCCGATGGGGGTATCTTCGGGCAAAACGATGATGCCATCGTGGGATGTGCCTACGCCAATCTCGTCTTCGGCACAAAGCATACCGAGGCTCTCTTCGCCGCGAATCTTGCCGCGTTTGATAACGAAACTCTCGTCGCCGCTATACAGGCGTGTGCCGATGGTAGCCACCACCACTTTCTGCCCTGCAGCCACATTGGGTGCGCCGCACACAATCTGCTTGTCGCCCTCGCCGTAGTCCACGGTGGTGATATGCAGGTGGTCGCTATTGGGGTGCGGGATACAGGTCTTGACTTGCCCTACGACCAGTCCTTCCAGTCCGCCTTTAATACTTTCAACGGTCTCAACGGTACCGACTTCCAAGCCTATGTCGGTCAGAATGCGTGCCACCTCTTGGGCACTATCGGGTGTGTCAATCAACTGACGCAGCCAATTATAGGATATATTCATGCTGTATGTGTTTTGT
>CAMOHN010000079.1 GCA_946615455.1 uncultured Bacteroidales bacterium | reverse complement strand
GAGTCGAACTGCTCTTTAGAGAATGAAAATCTCTCGTCCTAACCGATAGACGAATTGGCCATCCGCTTCCTGTTTCAATCAAAAAGCGTGCAAAAGTACGGTGAAAAATCAACCCCACAAAATATTTTCGCAAAAAAGTGTATTTTTTTTTGTCTGTTGAGCCAATCAGCGTACTTTTGCAAGCCTTTTCAATTGAGAATAGGGTGCTAAACTTGTAAAAGTATGACTCGCTATACGTCTGTGCTGCATTGTTGGTTGCTGATCATTTTGACATGGTCGGGTGCATGGGTTGCCTGTCTCCATGCCCAAGTGCCGGCTACCCCCATACTGGAAACTTCTGACGAGTTTGACATTTTTGACCCTGTAAAAAAGAGCAAGGCTGCCGCCCCCTATGTCTTCACGACCGAATGGCGAATAGAGGCAGGCTATGTTCAGAACGCCCATTTGTCGGACAACAAGACCTACGAGAACACCTTTCTGCATGGTTTTCGTTTGGGCTGCACGGTGGACTTTATGTTGCCTATACATTTCAGCATTCAGACCGGCGTGTTCTACACGTTCACCTATGGCACTGCGGTGCAGAAATGGGGACAGATGTCCTACGAAGACTTTTCGTCACCCGACCCGCCATTGACAGGCAAAGTGCATAGCGGTGATATCACCCACCGGTTGCAAGAGCACCAACTGACCATTCCCGCGCGCGTGTACTATATCATACCGTTGTGGAAAGAATTACGTTTGTTCTTCTTCACCGGTCCGCAGTTGCAAGTGGGTTTGGCTCTCAATGATGCCATGGAAGCCGACCTTACCACTGCCACCAAGCAATGGTTTGACCAAATAGGTCAGCCTTATGAGCCATACGACCGATACAAAGAAAAAGAGCTGTATCGCACCACCATACAATATGGCTTGGGCGGCGGATTGGAATGGGACAGATACCGTCTGCAAGGGGCATACGATTTCGGTCTGAACAATCAGATACGAACCAAGAGAATCAGCAATCAACAGATGTGGGAATGGCATTGGTTTGTCTCTTTCGCCTATAAACTATAAACTTTAAACTATACAACTTCTTTCAACTCTAAACTTTCAACTTAAATAAGGGGTGCCGCAAGGCTGAGATTAGACCCATTGAACGTAGGCGGGTAATGCCGTCAACGGAAACAAAGAGAGCCTTTTTCTCGTTCAGTGAAGCCATTTGGCGTGTAGGCTGATACCCCTGACAAAAAGCAAGCGTATCAATCGTATCACCAATTATAAACATTATTCACAATGAAAAAAGTGCTTTTTTTTGTGTCTCTTTGCGGCATAAGCCTTAGTATGCAGGCGCAGACAGACACTCTCCAATGGGAGAACCTCACTTTGCAGGAGGTGGAAGTAACAGCATCACCGCGCGTGTTTGCTAACCAATCGGTGGAAAAGAAACAAGTGGAGATCAGGCAGCAGAACATCGGTCAGAACCTCCCTTACCTCATTCAATCTACTCCGGGATTGGTAGCCACCAGCGATGACGGGTTGGGTATCGGTTACACCTATTTTCATTTGCGCGGCACCGACCATACGCGCATCAACATGACTCTGAACGACATCCCTCTTAATGACCCTGAGTCGCAAACCGTTTTTTGGGTTAATCTGACGGATATGGGAAGTACGATGGAGTCGCTCAAAGTGCAGCGTGGTGTGGGTACGAGCATGAATGGCAGCAGTGCGTTCGGAGCCAGTCTGCACATGCGCACCCTCTACGACACCAAGCGTCTGACAGCCGAACATCCCGTCAGCGCCACCCTTGACTTCACAGGCGGCATGTACAATACCTTTCGCGAGACGGCATCCCTCTACGCCAAAGTCGGGCAATGGCATATAGGCGGCAGGTTCTCCAAAGTAAATAGCGACGGATATATTGACCGTGCCTCATCCGACTTGCTTAGTTATCAAGCCGAAGCCGGATGGCAGTCCCCCTACAAAGATGACGGGCAGCGCACCGAAGTAACCCTATTAGCATTTGGTGGAAAAGAACGAACCTATATGGCTTGGTATGGAGTGCATGAAGAAACACTGAACAGCAACCGCAGGTTCAACCCCGCAGGACTTATCGCGTATGAACAAGCCCCCGGGGACACGACAACCATAGCCTACCCCAACCAGACCGACAACTACACCCAACACCATGCCCAACTGCATATCCGGCATCTTTTCTCCCATCACTGGTCGCTTCGCGCAGCTGCTCACTACACGTATGGCAGGGGTTACTATCAAATGGCGGATTACGGAACCTATTCACCTGCCAACGGTTGGTCGGGTATCACCCAAGACGGACTAACCAACCACCTGGCCGGTGCCAATATGCAAGCCCAGTACCTGCACGATATATGGTCTGCCCAATTCGGCTTTGCCGCCCAACATTATCTCTGCGACCACTGGGGAACATTAGACGAGATGGATACCTATTTGGGCAAAGGCAACAAGACAGATGCCAACCTCTATGCCCGCTTCAATGAGTACATTATCAACAATGGCAACGAGCGGTTGTCGCTCTATGAAGATGTGCAATACCGTATCGTCAATTATCAGATGGACGGGGCTAACGAATATACTTATAGCCCCATAGATGTGAAGCGTCTATACCACTTCTTCAACCCCAAGGCAGGATTGGAGTACTACAACCGAGGGCACCAACTCACAGCCTCCTTTGCAATGGCTAACCGCGAACCGACGCGAAGCAATTTCCTCGAAGCCGATATGAACGCACAGACTCTTCCCGAATCAGAACGGCTATATGATTACGAACTGGGTTACAACTACTCGTTCCGTCAAATTGTTAGCGGCATGGTCGGTGTCAATCTGTACTTTATGCAATACGACAACCAATTGGTTGCCACAGGCGGCATAAGCAAACTCAGTTACCCCACCCTGACCAATGTGAAAGACTCTTATCGCACAGGAATTGAATTGCAATACGGCTTTGACTTCACGCGCTGGCTGCGATGGGAGGGTAATCTGGTGTGGTCGCGCAACAAGTGGAAACTGACGGACAACTCGTGGAACACCATTTCGTTCTCGCCCGACTGGACCGCCTACAACGCGCTGGACTTTCATGTAGCCGGTTTTCATGGCGTGGTAAACAACCAAGTAGTCAGCAGCCAATACCTTGACAATTCAGAGCGCAAAGAAGCGTCTCTGAAAGCCTATACAGTTACCAATCTGCACCTGAGTTACCAACTCCCGTTGCAATCATTCCGAACAAAGACCAACGGCATGCCCGAAGTGGAAATCAAATGTCTGATTAATAACTTATTCAATAGTCACTACAGCAGCAACGGCGGCACAGACGGCATCTACACATGGTACTTCCCGCAAGCAGGTATCAATGTGCATGCCGGACTGACTCTTAGATGGTAAAAATAGTCAAAAGTCAAAAGTCGAAAGCTATCATCAACGCGACCAACGGAACATGCCGTAGGTCGCGTTGATGCACCAAAACAGGTATTGCGCCACCATACAATAAGACTCAGCCTGCCACCACATGGCCACATACAGCAAATCTATTGCCAGCCAAATAAGCCATTGCTCGCGATATGCCAACACCATCAAGATTTGCGCACCAATGGCAGGAACGGTAGTTAAAGCGTCCAAATAAGGCTGCGAGTCATTGGTATAACGCTGCAACAGAAAACCCGTCACAACGGACAGCAATAGCAAGGCTACGACAATAGAAATAAAAACAATCGGTCGCAGCCGACGAAAAGGAATCACCTCCGAAGAAGGCCGGTCGGCGTGCTCACGCAACAGCCGCCGCCAAGAATAGATGCCGTAAATCTGGGACAAGAAGTAGAAGCTGTTCATCGCAATACCGGCATAGAAACGCTCCAACCAGCATAAATAGGTATAGGTGAGGATCTGCCCGAACCCAAAGAAAAAAGTGAGCCACTTGCCCTCGGCACACAACACCACCGAGCATACGCCAAACAACGCACTGACCAGTGCCAAAGGATTATCCGGCACGATAGCATAGGTAACTATTTGTACCGTTAAGCCGATTGCAAGCAAAATATATGTGGAACGGTTAGTATGGTCGATTGGATTCATCTTGCCAGCGGAAGGTCTCCTCAAAATCCCAATTATCACGAATACGCAGCTGCTTGGGGAAATAATATACATTCTCCGCTTGCCTATGCTGCATCACATCACCGGTGTTCCAAAGGCTGTCTTGATTGGCATCCAGCACCATGCGCAACAGATACTGTCCTCCCTTGATATGTTCAAAGCGCACTCCTGCGGAGTCGGTCGCCCATAGGGTTGCCACCGTTTCATCTTTTGGTGTCAGCAACTGCAGCACAGCATGCGGTATGAATGGCACTAGACGCACACGCAATGTGGCAGTTGCCATCGAGTCCACCGTATCCGTGCGAAATAGGGTATCGTTCCGTTCTTCCACAAACAGATTCAAGGTCAAATCGTTAGCCGGTGCCACTACGGGTGTGTCTAAAAAGGCGACAGGTTCACCGCGCTGATAGGTATAGGTGCGATTGCTGTCTTGCAAAGCATATACGCGATAGGTGCCGGCACGGACATGTCGAATAGTGAAACGCCCTGTTGTATCGGTACGCGCGATACGCAAGAAAGGTTGATGGTAAAGTGCACTATCGGGAGCATCGACTGAATAAATACCCACCGTCGTACCGACACCGAGTTTGCGGGACTGAGCAAACCACACCCTGCCGGAAATGGTGAGCGAATCAATGTGTGGGCCGGTTGAGAAAGTAAACGTATAGTCTTTCAGCGGATTGCTCTCATTGAGGTCTTGGATGGCAGAGCCGAAATAAATGGAATAGGTGGTTTCGGAAACAAGCGAGTCGTTGAGCGTAACCGACAGAGTCTTTCCCACGGCTTTGACAATAGGTTGTGCCTGTTGTGGTGGCGAGACCAATACTTGCCCGGATGGATTGTCCAGTTTGAGGTATTCGTCAAAACGAATCTGTATTTCCTTTCCGTGAAAGTCAGTCGTTCCGTTCAACGGGACGCTGCTAACCACTGTCGGGGGAATGCTGTCCTGTTTACCCCCTTGCGGGCCGGCTCCACGATTGGCACAACCAACCGACAAGAGAGCCAATAGAACGATATAGACAATACTGCGATTCATACATCAAGGCTGTTGACTATGGACATATTCG
>CAMOHN010000078.1 GCA_946615455.1 uncultured Bacteroidales bacterium | reverse complement strand
CCCTCACGGACTATGCGACCGGCTGTAGGCTCGTACTCCCCTGCCAACAGACGCAGCAGCGTGGTTTTGCCTGCTCCGTTCTTACCCACCAACGCGATACGGTCGTTCTTGTGAATCAGAAACGAGATATCGTCCAGCACCGGCCGAGACGAAAACTCCATACTGATATGTTCGACACTAAGCATACAATCTTTTGACTATTGTCTTTCGACTTTCGACTTTTCAACTATCTGTTTAAGGCACTTTCCTGTGTAACTGTTTGGGCATTGCATGACCTGTTCGGGTGTACCTTCTACAACGATCTGACCGCCCTCGTTGCCACCCTCCGGACCGAGGTCAATCACATGGTCGGCTGCCAGAATGACCTCCGGATTGTGCTCGATGATGAGCACCGTATGTCCGCGTTCAATGAGCCGATTCATGGCATGCAGCAGCACGCGTATGTCCGTATGGTGCAAGCCGGTGGTCGGCTCGTCAAAGATGAACAGGGTGGGGGCATTGTCCTCTTGGGCAAGGAACGATGCCAACTTGACACGCTGGCTCTCGCCGCCCGACAAGGTCGATGAGGACTGACCCAGTTTGACATAGCCGATACCCACATCCTCCAAGGGCTTGAGCCGTTGAACAATACGGAGGCAGTCAGGATCCTGCTCAAAAAAGGCGATGGCTTCTGTTACAGTCATTTGCAAGATGTCGTAGATATTCTTGCCTCGGTATTGCACATCCAGTATGTCCTGCTTGAAGCGTTTGCCGTGGCAGTGCTCGCACTCCATGACTATGTCAGCCATGAACTGCATGGCAATGGTGATGGTACCTCCGCCCTGACAGGCTTCGCAGCGTCCTCCCGGTGTATTAAAAGAAAAGTGCGCCGGGGTCAGATTGAGTTGTTTTGACAGTTGTTGGTCTGCCATCAGACGGCGGATCTCCTCATAGGCTTTCAGGTAGGTGACTGGATTAGAGCGTGATGAGCGCGAGAGCGGGTTCTGGTCCACCATCTCGATGTCGTGCAACAAGTGCAGGCTGCCGCCCAGACTGCCAAAGTCACCTGTGCGGTCTGCCACACCGCCATAATGCTTCTTCAAGGCAGGGTAGAGCACCTTGCTTACCAACGATGACTTGCCGCTGCCCGAAACGCCGGTGATGACCGTCATCACACCCAACGGGAAACGGACGGTCAGGTTCTTGAGGTTGTTCTCGGCGGCACCGATGACTTGGATAAAGTTGTTCCACGGGCGTCGTGAAGAGGGTATGTCGTAGGTGAATTTCTCCAAACGGGGCTTGCCCTCGTATGTGATGTTGCCGCCGTGCTGACCGGCGCCCGGACCAATCTCTACGATATGGTCGGCGGCTCGCTGTATCTCATCGTCGTGCTCAACAACCACGATGGTGTTGCCCAAATCGCGCAACTGACGCAACACACCAATGAGCCGCTGAGTGTCACGCGGGTGCAGACCGATGCTCGGCTCATCCAAGACATAGAGTGAACCTACCAGACTGCTGCCCAGCGACTTGGCAAGATTGATACGCTGGCTTTCACCGCCGGACAAAGTGTTGCTCTGGCGGTTCAATGTCAGATAACTCAGTCCCACATCGTGCATGAACTGCAGGCGTGAGCGCACTTCGTTAAGCAGTTGGGCTACGGTCTGTTGCTCGGCTTGGGTCAGCCGGATATGGTCAAACCACACTTGCAACTCGCTCACCGGCATACGGCATAGATCGACAATTGACTTGCCGTCCATCTTGACATAGCCTGCCTCTTTGCGCAAACGCATGCCTTCACAGTCGGGGCATACGGACTTGCCACGGTAGCGAGCCAGCAGCACGCGATACTGCAATTTGGCATATTGTTGGGCTTCCAACTCGTGGAAGAAAGCGTCCAGACCACTAAAATAAGCATTGCCTTTCCACAGCAGGTTCTTCTGCTCTTGGGTCAAAGCGTAGTAGGGTGTATGGATGGGGAAATCAAACTTGTGGGCGTTCATGACCAAGCGGTCGTTCCATTGGCTCATCTTTTCGCCATGCCAGCAGGCGATGGCTCCGTCATAGACTGAGAGTGACTTGTCGGGCACCACCAGGTCGGGGTCTATGCCTATCACATTGCCGAATCCGCCACAAGTGGGGCAGGCACCCAGAGGGTTGTTGAAGTCGAACAGATGCTCCGAGGGCTCCATAAAACGGATGCCGTCTGCCTCAAAGCGTTCAGAAAAGTCCATCGTCCGTTCGCCCTCTTTGTCCTGCAGCAACAGGCGGCAGGCACCATTGCCCTCATAGAAAGCCGTTTGCACCGAATCGGCAAAGCGGTTGGCGGTCGCCTGCTCGCCGTCGGTAATGACACGATCAACAAGCAGATACAAGCCTTCCCGTTTGAGATGTCCCGGGTCGATGTCGCGCATTCGGAGCGTCTCGCCCGCTTGCCAAAGACGGGCAAAACCTTGCTTTTGCCACAGACCGACTTGTTCAGCCAACAACTTGTCCGACGGTAATGGCGCGAGCAGGAACACTCGTGTGCCGGGCTGCTGGGCCTGCAAAACGGCGACCACATCACCGATGGTGTGTTTCTTCACTTCCTCACCGCTGACAGGCGAATAGGTGCGACCTATGCGGGCGTACATGAGCTTGAGGTACTCATAGATTTCGGTCACCGTGCCCACGGTCGAGCGGGGATTGCGTGCCGTCGTTTTTTGCTCGATGGCAATGGCAGGCGGTATGTTGTCTATGCGATCGACATCGGGCTTTTGCATACGCCCGAGAAACTGCCGCGCATAAGCGCTCAAACTCTCCACATAACGGCGTTGTCCTTCGGCATAGAGAGTGTCAAAGGCCAAGGACGACTTGCCGCTGCCCGACACGCCGGTGATGACTGTCATCTGTTCGGCGGGAATATGCAGCGAGATGTTCCTAAGGTTGTGGGTGCGTGCTCCGACTATGTGAATCGATTTGGACTCCATAACGATACAATCTCTGTCTTAATGCCCGATATATTCGATCCGCAATCGCTCAATCAGTTGCCTTGTCTCGACCAACGAGGTGTCTTTAAGCCGTTCGTCCAATTCGGGCACGCGGATGGGGGTGCCTATCAGTATGTCGCTCGGATTGGTCAGCCGGTCACGATTGGCCTCGTAAAGGAAGACCCACAAGTCCTTTTTGCCGTAGTATTTCCATGCAATCCAAGCCAGTCTGCTGCCCGGTGTGATACGCTCGGTTGTGATAAGACGGCTATAGTCGCGCTCGGCATAGATGCCGCTCGGGACAGCAGGCTCTTCCGGCTCGTTCTGTTCGGTCAGCACATCGGTCAGTTCTTCTTCTATTTGCTCGTCATCAAGTACCTCGGTCAGTTCGGTCTTTTCACGCAGCGTGTCTATCCACGCTTCCAGACGCTGTTGCAGAACAAAGTAGGCTCCAACCAGCATTAGACAGGCTATACCCATGGCTATGCCCGTATAGAGCCAGCCACGCGAAGGGCGTTTGCTATTTTCTGATGGTTTATCATCAACTTGCTGTTTCTCAGGTTCTTTCTCTTGCTCAGGTACTTCCGGTTTCTCCGGTTCTTTCACTTGTTCCGGCTTTTCGTCACCGATGGTCTGTCCCATATCAGCCAATAGGCCTACAATCTCGTCGGCTTGTTCACTGAGTTTGCGCAGTGGGTCTTCGTTGGGCGTGAGGGACGACGGAGCATAGTTGATAGCCTGCTTGACAGATGCTTCGGATGTGAAACTGATTTTATTATATGCAGGAATAGTGATGGCCTCGCCCGTGCGAACATGCACGCTGCGACGCTCTGCCACCTTTTGTGAACGGAATGTTCCCAGTCCGTTCAGGCGCACATTCTCTTGCTCAGACAAGGCTTCGGTCAGGCATGCCGTCAAGGCTTCCATAAAGACCTTGACCACCTTGTCGTCTGTTTCTGTACGGGCAGCAACCGATTGACGAAGGACTACCCAACTGAGTTTGTTGTTCTCTTCGCTCATCGGGCTTGCTCTTTAAGGGTTGGATTAGGACGGAAAGTTACCACGCGTTTAGCGGCTGACACCTGTTCTTGTCCGGTCTTTGGATTGACTACACGGCGCGCAGGACGCTCCTTGGTGGACAAAATGCCGAAGTTCTGCAGTACCACCACTTGGTCATTGTTCAGCGCATCAGCAATGACTCCTACGGTCGCGTCCAGCAAAGTCGCTGTCATACGCTTGGTCATGCCCGTGCGAGAGGCTATCCGGGCAGTCAGTTCTTTTGTCGTCATGGGTTTAGTGTTTTGCGCGGCAAAAGTACAATGACGATTTCATTTGTGCAAATCTATTTCTTCCCTTACTTTTGCAGGCATATTTTTATAATCATTCATCATGCACCGCCTACAAATCATTTCTCCATCGGGAGCCATTGACCCGCAGTTAATCGACCTAACAGAAACATATTTTCGTCATATTGGGTGGCAAGTTGGCGAAGGACGCTGCGCCCGCTCACGCTACGGCCGCTTTGCTGCTACGGCTCAAGAGCGCTTGCAGGACCTTATGGAAGCCATCACCGATTCGCAAAACGATGTCGTTCTCTGTGCTCGTGGCGGCTATGGCTTGCAGCAGATTATAGACAGCTTGCCCCATTGGACACCCGAGCAGCACTTGCCACTCATTGTCGGCTTTTCGGACATCACCTGTTTGCACCAATGGTGTGCCCGTCAGGGGAGGGTGTCGCTCCATGCTATGATGTGCAAAGGCCTTTCCCAAGCTGTTCAGGACAACGACCATGCCGCGTTGGAGCAGTGGGTGCAAGCCGTTGAGGGGACCCCCTTACGCTATGTCCTGCCCGCTCATGAACTCAACCGCCATGGGCAAGCCTGCGGCAAACTCATCGGCGGCAACCTCAGTGTACTCTATGGCTTGCAAGCCACTCCATTGGGATTGGACAAACTGGTGGCTGACGGCAAGGAGAAACAACATATCCTCTTTATAGAAGATATATCCGAACGACACTACCACATCGACCGTATGATGAACAACCTGCGTATGAGCGGCGTGCTGGCACATATCAGCGGACTGGTCGTGGGACAGATGACAGACTGTGAGGACGACCCGGGTATGTCCTGCTCGGTCATGCAGACCATTGCCCAAGCCGTCGCTGACTATGACTTTCCTGTCCTGTTCGGCTTTCCTGCCGGACACGACCACCCCAATCTGCCCC
>CAMOHN010000077.1 GCA_946615455.1 uncultured Bacteroidales bacterium | reverse complement strand
CTGGCTTGCTGCCAATCGTTGGCACGGGCAAGGGTATGCAGTACCTCCATGAGGTAGTTGTAACCTATACCGCAGGTCACGATGCCGCGCTTTGGGTTGGTGCCCTTGACATAGCGGTTGTGTCCAGAGGTCTCCGACTCACGCACAAAAGTGTCTTGTGCCGCCACCAACTCGGCATAGTTCTTCTTGGCAAAGGCGGGCAGCAGGATGAAGTGCTGTACATTCTCCGGCAAGGACATGGTGTTCTGCTTGGGGGCTTGGTCCGAAGTCTCAACCACGGCACGAGAGTGCGCCATGCGGGTGGTGACACGCATCAGCACGGGTGTGTGCAGACGCTCGGATAGAGCAAATGCATCTCGGGTCATGTCATAGGCTTCCTGCTGGTTGCTGGGCTCAAAGGTCGGAATCATGGCAAACTTGCCATAGAAACGGCTGTCTTGCTCGTTCTGTGACGAGTGCATCGACGGGTCATCGGCTGCCAGAACAACCAAACCGCCGTTCACTCCCGTGATGGCGGCATTCATGAATGCGTCGGCACACACATTCATTCCCACATGCTTCATGCACACCAGTGCACGCTTGCCCATATAGGACATTCCCAATGCAGCCTCCATGGCGGTCTTCTCGTTGGTTGCCCAGCGGCAGAAGATGGCATCGCCTGCTTTCTTCTTGGCTTCCTGCATCTGGATGTACTCCGTAATCTCCGTTGAGGGTGTACCCGGGTAGGCATACACACCGCTCAATCCTGCGTCTATTGCACCCTGCGCAATAGCCTCGTCTCCTAAAAGCAAATGTTTCATGACTCAGGTTATGTTTTTTGTTGATGAATAGGTTTTCACTCTCGCCGCAAAGATATACCTTTTTTTGACAATTGCACAACAAAAGGGCGATAAAAAGCAAAAATGCAAGCACGGTTTTGTTTGTTTGCACTCCATGCCCTATATTTGCCGCCTATTTGTCAGAATCAATTACTCTTTTTATGAAAACGAAACGACAGTTTTTCTTTCTTCATACTCTTGCTATTGCCTTGCTGTTGGTGTTGCCTTTGTCGGCACAGACGGTATATAGGGTGAGTGACAAGGCTCGTTGGACGGGCAATGCGCTCAGTCAGTATGTGGGTCAGACCATCCGTTTGGCGGACGACTGGTATGTGTGCAGCAACTACAATGGTTATCGCATCTCGCCACGTCGTATCTTTTCGCCTACCAATCAGGCTCTTCCTCAGTCTGCCGCCTACGAGACGTTGCTTACACTCAACAACAACGGTACGGTCAGTCTGAGCGGAGTGGAGGGCTATCACCGCACCGGCGAAAGGCTGCACAATGCTGTTGTGCGCGTCACCTCAACCGGCAGTCTGACCTTGCAGAGCGGTCAGTGGACGGGCAATACCAGGGCGGATATACAGGCCGGATATGATAGGCGTCTCATTGATCTGAACGGCAAGCACACACTCCTTGTTTGTGCTGCCAATCTGCGCTATTATCTGGTGGAGAACATGGGTACGGGTATGGGTGCCGACGACTATGCCGAACACCAGATTCAACGCCGCAAAGTGAGCGAGGCACTGGCACTGATCAATGCCGACATCTATGCTTTGGTCGAAGTGGAGCAGGGACAATCGGCACTGGCGGAGATTGCCGCTGACCTGACCAAGAAGACCGGTCGCAGCTTTACCTATATCAACGATGGTACCGTGTCGTCCGGCAGTTACACCAAGTCGGGCTATGTCTATTGCACAGCCACCGTCCGCCCGCATAGTCTGCTCAGGGGCAACAACACGGGCGTGCGCAACCGCAAGTACTTCCAGTGCTTTGAGGAACGCGCAACGGGTGAGCGTTTCCTGCTCAGCATCAACCATTTTAAGGCCAAGTCCGGTAACGGCTCAGGGGACAATGCAGACCATGGCGACGGGCAAGGCTCGTTCAACGGTGACCGTGTGCGCGAGGCACAATCGGTACTCACCGAGTACGCTAATTACAAGACTTTTGTGCAGGATGAAGACTTGTTGGTGATGGGTGACCTGAATGCCTACGCCATGGAAGACCCCATTCGTCTGATGACGGACAACGGACTGACCGACCTGCATCGTTATTTTCACCGTGACAGCTCTTACAGCTATGTCTATAGCAGCCAGGCTGGCTATCTGGACCATGCCCTTTGCAACAGCACCATGCTTCCGCAGGTAACGGGTATGTTGGGCTTTCACATCAATTCCGACGAGCGCGACACCTACTCCTATAATCGCTCGGACGACGGCACCATGTTCCGTTATTCGGACCATGACCCCATACTGGTAGGCCTGCGGTTGCGTCCTTTGACGCAAACACTGACCGAGATAGTGTCTGATGCCGACATGTTGTTCGGTGAAGGTTATCTGAGCGTCAACAATGCCCAAGGCGGCATTCTGCGAGTTTATGACATGCAAGGCAGGTTACAAGAGCAAATGAACATCACCTCCGAGACTTTTACCCTCAACACATCCTCATGGCTGCGAGGCACTTATATAGCCCACCTGTACTACAAAGGCGAGGTGCTGCACCGTAAGTTGTTGATTCCCTAATGACGATTATGACAGACTTGTTTGACAATGAAAACAGCGAGCGTGCGGAGTTGGTTCGTCTTAGGCATGCACTGCAAGACGCCAACTACCGTTACTATGTGCTCAACGACCCGCAACTGACTGACCGCGAGTTTGATATGCAACTCAAACGCTTGCAGGAGTTGGAGGCGCGTTATCCCGATCTGGTTACACCCGACTCGCCCACACAAAAAGTGGGCAGTGATCTGAGCGGGCGTACCAATGGCTTCGAGCAGGTGGCGCATCGCTATCCCATGCTCTCGCTTGCCAACACGTACAACCGCGAGGAGATAGAAGACTGGGTTCGTCGTTTGCCGGATGGTGTGGAGATTGTGGCTGAATTGAAATACGACGGACTGAGCATCTCGCTGCACTATGAGAACGGTCGTCTAGTGCGTGCTCTGACCCGCGGTGACGGAGTCAGGGGGGACGATGTGCTGCGCAATATAATGACCATCCGTTCTGTGCCTACTTATATACCTGCTCTGCCTGCCTATTATGAGATACGCGGTGAAGTATTGTTGCCGTGGCAGGCGTTTGAGCGGCTCAACACCGAGCGTGCCGCCAACGAAGACCCGCTTTTTGCCAATCCGCGCAATGCCGCTTCGGGCACACTCAAACTGCTGGACCCTGCCGAAGTGGCACGAAGGGGCTTGACCTGTTTCCTCTACCATGTGTTGGGGGATAACATTTCAGGACTGACTCATACCGAGCGCTTAGAGCAGGCTCGTCACTGGGGATTTCCGGTGAGCGAACATATCCGCGTGTGCCACTCGGTGGATGAGGTCATGGACTTCATTGCTCACTGGAATACAGCCCGCAAGGAACTGCCCGTTGCCACCGACGGTGTCGTACTCAAGGTCAATAGCCTGGCCCAGCAGCAGCAATTAGGCTTCACTGCCAAGACCCCCCGTTGGGCAATAGCCTATAAGTTCCCCGCCGAAAAGCAGCTGACCGTGCTGCGCCAAATCACCTATCAGGTAGGTCGGACTGGTGTCATTACGCCGGTTGCCAATCTCGACCCCGTGCAACTATCAGGCACCATGGTGCAGCGTGCTACCCTGCACAACGAGGACTTTGTTCGTCAGTTGGACATCCACGAGGGCGACCGTGTCTGGGTGGAAAAAGGCGGCGAGATTATACCTAAAATAACCGGCAAAGAGTCAGGTTCATCGGTTTCATCCGAACCATATCGTTTCCCCACAGTGTGTCCCGAATGTGGTACTCCGCTGGTTCGTGTGGAGGGTGAGGCGGCATGGCGATGCCCCAACGAGAATGGCTGTCCGCCGCAACAGAAAGGCAAAATTGAACACTTTGTCAGCCGCAAGGCAATGAACATAGACGGCATTGGCGAAGAGACCGTAGACATGCTGTGGCAAAAGCACTTACTGACCAACATAGCGGACTTGTATGACCTCAAGGTGCAGGACCTGTCCGGCTTGGAAGGCATGGGCTTGCGTTCGGCAGAGCGTATCATTGACGGCATCGAGGCCAGCAAGCAGGTGCCTTGGGAACGGGTGTTGTTCGCCATAGGTATCCGTATGGTGGGTGAGACGACAGCCAAGAAGATAGCCCGCCGATTCCGCTCGTTGCAGGAGTTGCAATGGGCAAGCATGGAGCAACTCACCGCCGTTGAGGATGTCGGTGAGCAGATTGCTGCCAACATTGTGCGCTACTTTGCCGACAGCGACAACCAGCAACTGCTTATTCGCTTGCAACAGGCAGGCTTGCAGATGGAGGCACCCGAAGAGCAGAAAACGGTTCAGAGGCACGAACTGGACGGCATGTCGGTGGTCATCTCAGGGGTGTTTGCCCGTCACTCACGCGATGAGTATAAGCAACTCATCGAACAACACGGCGGCAAGAACACAGGCTCCATCAGCAAGAAAACATCCTTTGTCCTGGCTGGCGACAACATGGGACCCGAAAAACGCCGCAAAGCAGAACAATTGGGAATCAGACTGGTCGGCGAAGACGAGTTTCTGGAAATGATTAACCTCTCTCAAAACAATTGATACCATGTGGGACAAACTCCGATATTGGCTTTTCAGCCGCAAACAAAGGCAACAACCGGCTCGCAATGTACAATTCCCCGTCTATGATAAGGTGCAAACTGTCCTGCTTATCTTTGACAGCGACATCATGGAGAAGAACACCGACATCCGCACGCTGACCGGTCGCTTGATGCAGGACGGCAAGCAGGTCTATTGGTTGGGCTATGTGGCGCGCAAGGATGTGCAGTCGCCCTTGTTACCACAAAGTCGTATGTTGGGACTCAAAGACCACAACTTCCTGCATATCCTCCGCAAGGATGTGCAGCAGGATATCGCCAAGGACGAGTACGACCTGCTTATTGACCTTACCGAGCAACCATGTCTGCCGCTGCACTATGTGGCACTGATGGCTCGTTGCCGCTTTAAGGCAGGCAAACATATAGTCGAAGGGTTGCATGACCTTGACATCGACATGCCTGCCACTGACAGCCATATCCCTCTTTTTGAACAGATCATTCACTACTTAACCACCATTCAAAGCCATGACATCAAAGTCTAAACTCAGCGGCTTGGGCACAGCCCTCATTACCCCTTTTACCACAGATGACCGGATTGATTTTGCTGCA
>CAMOHN010000076.1 GCA_946615455.1 uncultured Bacteroidales bacterium | reverse complement strand
TTTGCCGGACATTCCTGAGTACGCCACCAACAACGCACACATGTTCTACCTGATTTTGCCTTCATTAGAAGCCCGTACAGCACTTATCAAGTGCTTAAAGGACAATGGCGTATTGGCTGTTTTCCATTACCTGAGTTTGCATAGTTCTGCCTATTATGCGGACAAACATGACGGTCGTGCCTTGCCGGAATGTGACCGCTACGCCGATACACTGGTTCGCTTGCCGATGTATTACGATTTGCAGGATGATAAGGTGGCAGGCATTTGCAAAATCATTCAGAATGGGGCGTTGTCCTGTCAAAAGAGAGTTTAATCAGAAAAATCTTTTGTGAAAGTCCGAAAAGTTTTATTTTTGCGCCCGTTGATACGGGCTTTTTTTTGTAGCACACAGATGTTGCTCCGAGCATTTATACAGGGTCTATTGGAAGCGGGTTGCGACGAGGCTGGTCGCGGACCGTTGGCTGGTAGCGTGTTTGCCGCAGCGGTCATTTTGCCTACGGAAGGGGTACTCAATGCGGCATGGGAGGAGTTGAACGACTCCAAGCAACTGACCGATGCAGCCCGATATCGTCTTCGTCCTATCATTGAGGCAGAAGCTGCAGCATGGGCTGTGGCACAAGTGAGTGTCGAGGAGATTGACCGCATCAATATCTTGCAGGCTTCGCTGCTGGCCATGCACCGAGCCTTGGACACCCTGACACTGCGCCCCGAACATATCATCGTGGACGGCAACCGCTGGAAGCCCTATGGCTTTCCCGCCATTGAGGCACACACGGTGGTCAAAGGCGATGGCAAGTACCTATCAATAGCCGCAGCATCGGTGCTGGCCAAGACCTACCGCGACGACTATATGAAACAACTGCACCAACTATACCCCGTCTATGGATGGGAACACAATATGGGCTACCCTACCCAAGCCCACTATCAGGCCATACGCGAGCATGGCATAACACCGTATCATCGTAAAACATTCAAACTATACAAACCATGATTTTCTTTTCCCGTCGTTCGGCAGCACAACCTGCCGACCTTAACCAGCGCAGTCGCCGTAAGGGCTGCTGGAGTGTAGTCATTATTTTTGTAGTCCTCTATGTTGCCTCGTCGTTCCTATTCGGCATGATGTTCGGCAGCATGTTCTCTTCAACCGCCACCTTAGATAAGAATACCGTTTATGTACTCAATATGAAGGGCATCGTGGTCGAGCAAGGCGAAGCAGACAATCCTTTTGCTTCCGCTCTGAATGATGTTCCGGGCTACAACAAGCCCGAGACGGTGGGACTGGACGATTTGTTGGACAATATCCGTTTTGCCAAGACGGATGACCGTGTTCGCGGTATTCTGTTGCGCGGTGGTGAGTTGCAGACGGGCATGGCTTCAGCCAAGCAACTGCGTGATGCCTTGGCCGATTTCAAGCAATCCGGCAAGTTTGTCGTGGCTTATGCACCGGCTTACAGCCAACTCAACTACTACATCGCCTCTGTGGCAGACAGTGTTTTTCTGAACCCCGTCGGGTCTGTTGACTGGAACGGACTGAGTGCCAGCAAGATGTATTTCAAGCGTGCTTTGGACAAGTTGGGTATAGAGATGCAAGTGCTCAAAGTGGGTACTTTCAAGTCCGCCGTTGAGCCTTATATACTGACCGGCATGTCCGATGCCGACCGTCGTCAAACGGCGCAATATGTCAACGGATTGTGGCAGGAGATGGTGCAAGCCGTTTCCGAAAGCCGTCACATCAGCGCCGAACAGCTCAATGCCTTGGCTGACCGTTACATGGGGCTACAACCCGCTCAAGCCTGCGTAGAAAGCGGTTTGGTGGATAGCCTCATTTACACCGAAGATATTGACTCGCTACTGGTTCGCCTGACCGATTGCAAGGACTATAACAAGATTACCACTTCGGAACTTGCCACCATTGAGCGTCCCAGTATCAAAGCCAAAGACCGGATAGCCGTGCTCTATGCCGACGGTGAGATTACGGACGACCAAGGTACGGGCATTGTGGGTACAAAGATGGTCAAAGAGATAACCAAAATCCGAAAAAAAGACGATGTGAAAGCCGTAGTGCTTCGCGTCAATAGCCCGGGCGGCAGTGCCGATGCCAGCGAGCAGATATGGCACGCCGTACAGACCTTGCGCGAAAAGGGGTTGCCCGTAGTTGTTTCCATGGGTGACTATGCTGCCAGCGGGGGTTACTATATCTCCTGCGGTGCCGACTACATCTATGCCGAGCCTACCACCATCACCGGCTCAATTGGCATCTTTGGTCTGATTCCCAATGTCGGGCAGTTGCGCGACAAGATTGGAGTGGATATTGACGGATTGAGCACCAACCGCCACTCGGCATTGGCAGTCAATGCCCAATGGAAAGGTTTGGATGAACAAGAGCGTGCCTTGATGCAGCAAATGGTTGAGCGGGGCTATGACCTGTTCACCCGCCGTTGCGCTGAAGGACGACACATGCCGCAAGACTCCATTAAAGCCATTGCCGAAGGTCGTGTTTGGTTAGGAACACGCGCCAAAGAACTGGGGTTAGTGGACGAATTGGGCAATCTGGACGATGCAGTCAACAAAGCCGCTGAACTGGCAGGCTTGAGCGATTATGACCTCAACTACTACCCCGGTAAGAAAGACTTCTATACCCAGTTGATGGAGTCATTGAGCAATACGGGCGAAGAGGAAAAACTGCTCATGCGCCTCAAACAACTCTCGGAGCGTCCTCGCGTGATGATGCTCATGCACAAAGCCTCCATTGAATAAGCCGTTGTCTATATTGTTAGCCCCCTTGTCGTGGTTGTACGGCATGGCGGTATGGTTGAGGCATTTGCTTTACAACATGCACTTGTTCCAATCGCATCGGGTCAGCGTTCCGACCATCTGCGTGGGTAACCTCGCGCTGGGCGGAACGGGCAAGACCCCGCATGTCGAATGGCTCATCGAGCACCTCAAGGAGCACTACCATGTGGCTGTCGTATCGCGCGGTTACAAACGCCGTTCACATGGTTTTCAAGTAGCGACAAAGGACTCGACTGCCTTGCAGCTTGGTGACGAATGTATGCAACTGCACAGCAAGTACCCTGACATTCCTTTGGCTGTCTGTGCCAATCGGGTGGAAGGCATTCAACGCTTGTGTCGCATGTACCCTGACATTGATGTGGTTCTGTTGGACGATGCCTATCAGCACCGGCAGTTGCGTTGCGGCTACTATATCCTGCTTACCACAGCTGATAGGCTCTATATAGACGACCATCTGTTGCCTTGGGGACACCTGCGCGACCTGCCTTCGCGAAGCCTGAAAGCCAATGCCGTTGTGGTCACCAAATGCCCCGACACCATGACTGCCATCGACAGGCGTATCATCATCAACAGGCTGCACCTGCCTGCCTATCAGAGCCTCTATTTCTCCACCACCTGCTATGCCCAGCTGCCCAAACAAATTGCTGCACTGCCTGAGGACAGCCAGGTGGTCATGCTGACCGGCATTGCCCGTCCCGAGTATCTGCAAGCCTATTTGAGCCGACACTTCAGCGACATCCGCCCAATGGTCTATCCTGACCACCATACCTTCACACGGACGGATATTGAACGCATTGAGCAGGCGGCTCAAACGGCAGCCATGGTCTTCACCACCGAGAAAGACTATGCCCGTCTGAACACGCTTGCACTATCCAAAACACTGAAACGCAAACTTTACCCTGTTCCCATCACCGTCAGTCTGACGGATGACACCCTACTGATTGACCAACTCAAACGCTACATCAAGACATGCATATAATCCGCCTTTTGACCCGTTTTGTGCCACCCTACAAGTGGAAAGTTGTGCTCAATTTTGTCTTCAACCTGCTATCCACGGTGTTGTCGCTGTTCTCTTTTGCCACTATCATCCCCGTGTTGCAACTGCTCTTCGGTATCAGCGAGCAGCAGGCGCAGTTCACACCGTTAGTGGCAGGAATGAGTCTGGACGAACTGGTGCAAGCCGCCAAAGGCAATGTTTATTTCTATCTGCAGGATATGATGACCGTTCGCGGAGCAGGTTATGTGTTAGTTATTCTGGGGCTGTTCCTCATAGGCATGACCTTTCTGAAATGCTTGACGGCATGGCTTGCCAACTTTTATATGGTGCCCATTCGCACGGGCGTATTGCGCGATCTTCGCACCACTCTTTATAACAAGGTGGTCAGCCTGCCCATTGGTTTCTTCACCGAAGAGAAGAAGGGGGATGTCATGTCACGCATGACCAACGATGTGAACGAGGTGGAAGCGTCCATCATGTCCACGCTGGACATCTTGCTCAAGGACCCGCTCATGATCATTGTCTATCTGACCACACTATTCATTCTGTCGTGGCAACTGACTGTGTTCGTGCTCATTCTCTTGCCTTTGATGGGTTTACTCATCGGTCGTATTGGTCGCTCACTCAAACGCACATCGACCCTTGGACAAGAACAGACAGCCGACCTACTCACACAGATTGAGGAGACACTGGGCGGGCTGCGTGTTGTCAAAGCCTTTAATGCCGAAGACAAACTCCGCCAGCGTTTTGCGGCCGCTGCCAATAAGACACGACGCACATTCAACCGCATCAACCGTCGATATTATCTGGCTCACCCTGTATCCGAGTTCCTTGGCACGGTCATGATTGCCATACTCTTGTGGTACGGTGGAGGTCTCATTCTGGCAGAGCACTCCACCCTTGATGCGGCATCGTTCATCTATTATTTAGTCATTTTCTACAGCATCATCAATCCTTTCAAGGATCTGAGTAAAGCGTCTTATGGTGTGCGTCGCGGTCTGGCTTCACTGGAGCGCATTGACCGCATTCTCAATACACAAAACGACATTGTTGAGCCGGTCAGTCCGCTGCCCTTGACTGCCTTTTGCCACGAGATACGCTATGACCATGTGAGTTTTGCCTACCAAGCGGAACGCCCTGTGCTGCGTGATGTGTCACTGACCATTCCGCGCGGTCAGATGGTGGCTTTGGTAGGTCAGTCTGGCAGTGGCAAAACCACAATGGCAGACTTGTTGCCAAGATTCTTTGATGTGAGCGAGGGCACCATCAGCATTGACGGCAAGGACATACGCCAAGTGCGCACATACGACCTGCGTGCACTGATGGGCAATGTCAATCAAGAAGCCATCTTGTTCAACGACACGTTCTTCAACAACATCACCTTTGGTGTTGACACCACCCAACCTGCTCCTGATGGCATGACATGGCAACAAGCCGTTGAACAAGCGGCTCGCATAGCCAATGCACACGATTTTATTATGGCTACCCCCGAAGGCT
>CAMOHN010000075.1 GCA_946615455.1 uncultured Bacteroidales bacterium | reverse complement strand
ATGTTACCTCGCGCCATATACACGACCGCTTGATGAAAGAGTTGGAAAAGAACCTTGCTCTGCGTGTCGAGCCCAGTCAGAACGACTCCTCGTGGTTGGTCTATGGTCGCGGTGTGCTGCACCTGAGCGTGCTCATTGAGACCATGCGCCGCGAGGGATACGAGCTGCAAGTGGGTCAGCCACAAGTCATTATCAAGCAGATTAATGGTGTCAAGTGCGAACCTGTGGAGCAACTCACCGTCAATACACCCGAAGAGTGCTCGGGCAAGATTATTGAGTTCGTCACCGTCCACAAAGGTGAGATGACTAAGATGGAACTGGTGAACGACCGTGTACAATTGGAGTTTGTCATTCCCTCGCGCGGCATATTGGGTATGCGCACCTATGTGATGAATGTGTCCGCCGGCGAAGCCATTATGGCGCACCGTTTCTTGGAGTACCAGCCCTACAAAGGCGACATGCCTGTGCGAATCAATGGCAGCCTCATCGCTATGGAAGCCGGTCAGGCATCAGCCTATGCGCTGGACAAGTTGCAGGATCGCGGACGCTTCTTTATTGACCCGGGCGAGCAAGTCTATGCCGGTCAGGTAGTGGGCGAGAATGCCAAGGAAGGCGATATCGTCATCAATGTGGTCAAAGCCAAGAACCTGACCAACATGCGCTCCAAGTCGGCTGACGACAAGGCTGTGCTACCGCCCGCCATCAAGTTCTCATTGGAAGAAGCGTTGGAATATATCAAGGTGGATGAGTATGTCGAGGTAACACCTCACGCGATGCGCATCCGCAAGATTATTTTAGACGAACTGGAACGCAAACGCGCCGCCCGTTAAGGTGGCGCGTTACGTTGCTTACACTTTCTCATCCATTAGGCTGACTAATTGTTCCCAGCGTAGGACGGCATCGTGCCCGTATTTCCATATTTTGCGACGCGCCTCGTCAATCGTGTATTCACGGTCGAGGTGCGTCTTGCTATAGAACTTGTCGGCATAGCACACAATTTTCTCCTCCAAACTGACGGGTAAGTAGTCTTGCAGCGGAATAGGCAGGTCGTCCTGAATAACTTGTTCCATCGTGATACCGCTACCGGTATGCCGTTCAGCAATCAGCGCATGACGCGGCAGATCTTCGCTACGAAGCAACTCAGCCCCCAAATAACCATGCTCTATATAACGATGTTCACCAACACAATAGATAGCAGGGGCATTGCAAAAGATGATGCCAATATCGTGCAACATGGCAGCCTCGGCTACGAAATCTCTGTCCACCGCCCACTGAGGGTGCGCATCCACAATCTTCAAGGCTCGATCCCTCACTTGCCGGCTGTGTGTCAGCAAGATTTGCATGAGTTCAGGCTGCGCGTGATAATACTTGTCAATCAGTTGCTCGTAATCTACCATACCTCTCTCCTCTTATCGCAATCCGTTCAACAAACTCTTGGCATCCATGCGTTTCTTGCCGGGCAGTTGCAACTCGTCAATGCTCACCACCCCATCCTGGCATGGTACGGAGATAACTCCTTCGCCCTTGCTGACACGATACACCTTAACGGCATCAAAATGCTGCCCGCGTATATCCAACGCACACCAAGCCGCCGGATAGGGACTCAGCCCACGCACAAAATTGCGTATCTGTTCAGCGGTTTGTGAAAAGTCTATTTGTGTATTGTCTTTGAATAGTTTGGGTGCCGGTCTGAACTCACCGTCCATAGGTTGCGCTGTCACCGGAACGGTCTTGCCCTCGCGGTCGCATTGCTCAATCAGGCGCACCGCTTGCAGGGTCATTCTGCCGCTCATAACCATCAAGCGGTCGTGCAAACTGCCGGCATCTTCGTGTTCGCCAATAGGCAGACGCTCCTGCATAATCATATCACCCGTATCGATATCGTGTTTGAGGAAGAAGGCCGTGCATCCGGACTCCTTGTCGCCGTTCATAATGGCCCAATTGATGGGTGCCGCACCACGATATTGCGGCAGGAGCGAGGCGTGCAAGTTGAAGGTGCCCAAACGGGGCATTTGCCACACTACTTCGGGCAGCATGCGAAAAGCCGTTACGATCTGCAAATCGGCTTTGTACGAAGCCAATTCGTTCAAGAAAGCCTCATCTTTAAGCCGTTCGGGCTGCAAGACGGGCAATCCCTGAGACAAGGCATACTGCTTGACGGGCGAGAACTGCATGTGATGTCCTCTACCTACGGGTTTATCGGGCATAGTAACCACTGCCACAGGCGGATAGCCGTTCTCAACCAATGTTTTTAGCCCTTCTACAGCAAAGTCGGGCGTGCCCATATATACAATGCGTAATGCCATATAACTACTGCTAAACTACTGCTAAACTATCGTTAAACTCATCTGAACGTATGTGAGAATCCGACCGACAAGATTTCTTTGAACTGCATCTTGGGCTTGCTGTCTCCGGCGGCAATATAACCGGTATCGAAACGCGGATGAAGCGACAGACGGGTGGTCAGGAAACGATTGATGACGAAGTTGCAAGTGGTCTGCCAGTCAAACTCGAACACATGTTTGAGGTATGTATAGTTCATGTACAACTCGGTTTCCAGCGTTATTTCACGCAGCGGCACCCATTTATATTTGACGCGCACACTGCTACCGATGTCGTTCAGGATGTCCTTGCCTGCCTCTATGCCATAGTCAGTCACTGTGATCGTCTCGTCATGGTAAAGCGCATGCACCATCTTATACGATGCCGGTGCCACAATAATACTAAGGTTGGCTACGGGTTTATAGTCCAAACCAAGATCCAAGTTGAAACGTGTCGGTGTACCGAAGGTGGTCTTGCGGTTGTTGGTATTGGTGCGCCATGTGGTCCAGATGGATGTACGGAAGTCCGCCGATCCGGACACATAGAGGTTCTTAGCTATCTGATAGCCCACCTTGGAGTAGATACGGAACTGGTCATCGTTCATATTGAACTTGCGCAATGTGTCGCCCGGGGTGTTGGCCATACCGCTACGCCACTCACCCATGCTCTCCCATACAAGGTTGTTCTTCGAGTAGTTGAGATTGCCGCGAATCACACTCAGTATATTGATGTTCAGTTCGTTGCCTCCCTGATACCAGTTTGGGGAAATATAACTCTGCGCCATCTGAATCTGCACCAAAGCATCTTTGCGCCACGGACTAAAGATGTTCTGCCTGTTTCGTTGCATCTCTTTTAGGTCTTCCTCGGTGTCTTTGACCAACGATCGTGTGACACTCAATTGCGGAATACCTTTGGTTTGAGTTATCGCGCGTGCCACCGAATCTTGAATGTTCTGCAATCGGGTAATCGAGTCGCGATAGGCTATCTGTGCCAATTCATCGGCACGAAGGGTATAGATCGAATCGCGTATGCGCTGCAACTCTTGTTGCACCAATGCTTCGCGTACCCTCAGGTCGTTCAGCAGCGAGTCTCGCACCACGAGCAACGAGTCTTTCACCAGCGAGTCGCGGCGATATATATCCATGCTTTGCTGTGCTATCAAGTTGAGCAACAGGTCGTCCTCGTTAAAATGTACCACCATCGCGTCCTGCTCTTTGAGTGTGTCCACCGGTACGCTGCTGTCCAAAGCCAACGACTGTACTCGTAACAACGAGTCAGGCAGATGGTGCAAACTATCTATACCTGCAATGCTGTCATTGGACCCGGACTGTACCCGTGTCTCCATTCCCCACAATCCCATGCCTGTCCATAGGACAAGAACAAGAATCAAACATCTTTTTGTTTGCATGCTTTTACTATCAAATAAATTCCCCATACAATGAACGGCAGACTGAGCCACTGCCCCATGTTGAGCAACATGTCCGACTCGAATGCCTCCTGATTGTTCTTGATAAACTCCAACCCGAAGCGGGTGACAAACACTATTTCCAAGAACACCCCAAAAATCAGCCCCTGCCGCTTGTAGCAATGTCCCTTCCAGTACATGAGCCATGTTACCACAAACGCCACTATACAGTAGAGCATCTCGTAGATTTGCGTTGGGTGACAGGGTTGGGTCTGCCCGTCGCGAACGAAGATGAATCCCCATGGCATAGTCGTTGAGCAGCCGTAGATCTCCGAGTTCATGAGGTTACCCAAACGAATGCAGGTGGCCGTAGCGGCAATACCAATGACCAATCGGTCAAAAATCCAAATGAGTGAGGTGTGGAACTTTTTTTCTTTTGAGAAGTGTTTTTTGTTAAGCAGCCATGCTGCCACTATCAGTCCGATGCCACCTCCGTGACTACTGAGTCCGCCTTCCCATATTTTGATGAGCAGGAGCGGGTTTTCAATGTAGGGGTTGCGGTAGTTGATGGTCCATGCAAAGAGCTGTATCGGGTCGTTGGTCAAGTGCCACTCGTAGAACCAGCAATGCCCCAAACGAGCGCCGACAATCACGCCAACGGTCATCCACGTAAAGATTTTGTCAGGCCAGTCAGCCGGACACTTCTCGTTGCGATACAAGCGCACTTGTATAAGGTAAGCCAAATACAAACCCACAGCCCATAACAAGCCGTACCAACGGATGCCGCCATCACCTATGGGTATGAGCACAGGATTAACGTCCCAAATGATGTAGTTTAACATGGTTTAGCAGTTGTTTAGCGCCCCCAATTGAGTTTGACTTTTAACGAATGGATAAAGTTGTTTTCGCCTATCTGCACCACTTTGACCGTATAGTCGGCTTTCTCTATATGGAGGGTCACATTGTCGGTGAAGATTTGGCTTCGACCATCCACACTGACCATATATCCGCCATTTCGGCTCTTGATGACCAGATCAATCTTGGCATCGTCCGGCACAGCCAGAGGACGAACATTAAGGCTGTGTGTGGCGATGGGTGAGAGCAGGAAGGCTTTGACCTGCGGCATCATGATAGGACCGCCGACGCTCAGGTTGTATGCTGTACTGCCCGTGGCAGTGGCAACTATCAGTCCGTCAGCCTCATAGGCATGCAGAAACTCGCCGTTAAGGCGAGTCTCGATGGTGATCATACTGCTCAGTCCTTGCTTCATAATACCCACCTCGTTTAGGGCATCGGGAGCCAATATATACCCGCCCTCAGAACAAGAGACATGCAGCAGCGAACGCTGTTCAACCGAATAGTCCCCCTCGATGAGCTTATCCAATATATAGTCCACCTGCTGGGTCTGCACCTCTGCCAAGAAGCCCAAACGGCCGCAGTTGATGCCCACAATGGGGACATTGCGATTGCCAATGGCGGCTGCAGTGGTCAGGAATGTGCCGTCACCACCGACCGACAAGGCAAAATCAATGGGATCTGAATCCCGCAAAAAATCCTCGTCCGGACGGGGATAGACATCGTATTCACGCAGGTTGAGCTCCTGCCGCAACTCCTGCGAAAGGTAAAAGCGAATCCTGTGCTCACGCATAAAGTCAATCAGGTGAGCCACCTCAATCAGCGTCTGCTGCTTCATCGCATTACCGAATATGGCTACGTTCATAGTGTATTTTCAGTTCGATCAACGCGGCAAAAGTAGTGCAACAAGGCATAATGAACAAATAAAAAACTTTTTTTGTTGTGCAGTCTC
>CAMOHN010000074.1 GCA_946615455.1 uncultured Bacteroidales bacterium | reverse complement strand
CCCTTGCATATCGCCAAAAAAGTGTACCTTTGCGGCGATGTTTTTTGATAGACAACCATTATGACACAACAAGAAATTCAAGAAAAGGTAAATACCTTTATGACAGAACGTTTGGAGTATGAAGCGGCAGCCATTACGCCCGATGCGGAACTCAAACGCGACCTCGGAATGACCTCGCTCGATGCCGTCGAGACCTCCATCTTCATCAAGCGCACCTTTGGTTTCCAACCCGAGCGCGGAGCCGTCAAAGGTCTCGTTACCCTGCAGGATCTATATAACTATATTGGGGAAAACTGTATAGCCAATGCCTAACGGACAGCATTACTCGTCAGAGAAGCGGACGAGCACATCGCGGTAGGAATTGAAAATCTTGGACTTGGACACCATACCAAGATAGCGGTGATCGTCATCCACCACGGGCAAATTCCATGCACCGGTGTCCTCAAAGGTCTCCATCACCTTTTCCATAGGCATGGTTTGTGGCAAGACAGCCGGCGGAGCGGTCATCAGTTGCGCCACGGTGAAACGGTTATAGAGGCGCGGCTGGAACATGATGTTGCGGACTTCGTCCAACAAGAGGACACCTTTGAGGTGTCCTTCGTTGTCAATGACGGGGAAGAGGTTACGGCGACTGCCGGCAATGACCTTGACCAGTTCGCCCAAGGTCATCTCCGGGGAGACGGTCTTGAGGTCGGTTTCCAAGACACTATCAAGATGCATGAGGGTAAGCACCGAACGATCTTTATTGTGGGTGAGCAGTTCGCCTTTCTGTGCCAATCGCATGGCATAGAGGCTGTGCGGTTCGAAGACAAGAATGAACAGGTATGCCACCACCGCCACGATGATAAGGGGCATAAAGAGGTGGTACCCTCCGGTGAGTTCGGCAATGAGGAAGATGCCGGTCAGCGGAGCGTGCATGACCCCGGACATGAGTCCAGCCATACCCACCAAGGCAAAATTGGCTTCGGACACATCGGCTCCGAGTGTATTGAGTAATCGTGCCAAGACAAAGCCCACGATGGCACCGCTGAACAGAGAGGGAGCGAAGATACCTCCCACTCCGCCACCGCCGTTGGTTGCCACCGAAGCCACCACTTTGAGCAGGATAACTGCCACAAAATAGAGCAGCAAAATCCATGTCACACTGCCAAAACGCGAGAAAGGACTATCCGTAAAAGCCCGCAGCGACTCGCCGTTGATGAGGTCTGTAATGACATCGTAACCCTCACCATAGAGGGGCGGGAAGAAGAAGATAAGCAGTCCCAAGACCGATCCGCCGACCACTATCTTGGTGCCAATGGAACGGAAGCGTTGCTTGAACCATTGCTCAAGCCGGTTGGTGACTCGTGTAAAGTATAGCGATGCCAAGCCGCAGCATAGTCCCAAAAGTATGTACCACGGCAAGCGGTGCATGACAAAGGGTTCGCTCACCCGCAAAGCGAACATAGACTCGGATCCTGAGGTGAGGTAGGCAATGGCTGTGGCCGTGACCGACGAGATGAGCAGCGGAGCTACCGAAGCCATGGTCAGGTCCATCATGAGCACCTCGAGTGTAAAGACCAGTCCGGCGATGGGTGCCTTGAAGATTCCCCCGATGGCACCTGCCGCACCGCAACCGATCATGAGCATCATGGTCTTTTGGTCAAGGTGGAAAAGTTTGGCAAGATTAGAACCGATGGCAGCACCTGTAAGCACGATGGGTGCCTCGGCACCCACCGAACCGCCAAAGCCGATGGTCAAACCGGAGGAAACAACCGACGACCACATGTTGTGCGCCTTGATGATGGACTTACGCTGGGAAATGGCATAAAGAATTTTGGTGATACCATGGCTGATATCGTCACGCACCACATAATAGACAAACAGCGAAGCCAAGGCTATACCTATCATAGGGAAGATGAGATACCAGTAGGTATGCTCGCCTTGCACGAGATAGACCTCGAGCAGGTGCTGGATGAGGTGTATAAACTGCTTGAGAAGCGTAGCTGCCAGTGCCGAAAAGCATCCGACAAAAAAACTGAGCAACAGCACCAGTTGCTTGGGACTGAGGTACTTGTTCCACCCTATGAGCCGGCCCTTTGCCATGATTGTACCTTTCGTTTTTAGATAAGACGAACGAATCAGTTCAGTTCCTCGCGAATGAGGTAGTCATTGCGCGACTGCGAATTGCGGATGATGAGCTCGCCCAAGAAGCCTGCCAGAAACAGCATGCAGCCCAGTATCATCATCAGAATGGCGATGTGGAAGTAGGGATTGACACCGATGAGCATAGCGGGTACGCCATTGGCAAGGGCATGCAACTTCATGGCTGCCACCACGATGACGGCAATCAAGCCGATGAGGAACATAAGGCTGCCCACCAGCCCGAAGAAGTGCATGGGCTGTTTGCCGAAGCGATTGAGAAACCACAGTGTCATCAGGTCCAGATAGCCGTTGACGAAGCGGTTAAGCCCGAACTTGCTCACACCGAACTCGCGTTTGCGGTGCTGAACCACTTTTTCACCGATCTTGGTGAAGCCCGCGTTCTTGGCAAGATAGGGTATATAGCGGTGCATTTCGGAAAAAACCTCGATGTTTTTGACGACCTCCTGCCTATAGGCTTTGAGTCCGCAGTTCATGTCGTGCAAGGGTATGCCCGTGACGCGCCGAGCCGTGGCGTTGAACAGTTTGGAAGGCAGGTTCTTGGTCAGGCGGTTGTCAAAGCGTTTCTGTTTCCAGCCGCTAACCAGGTCGTAGCCGTCTTCACGAATCATGCGATAGAGTTCGGGAATCTCGTCGGGTGAGTCCTGCATGTCGGCATCCATAGTAATGACCACCTCGCCACGGACGGCACGGAAGCCGCAGTAGAGCGCAGCCGACTTGCCGTAGTTGCGGCGGAAACGGATAGCCCGCACCGTGTCGGGGTGTTGGGTTTTGAGGTCACAGATGACCTGCCACGAAGCGTCGGTGGAACCGTCATCGACAAACACGATCTCGTATGAGAAAGCGTGCTTGTCCATAACGCGGACAATCCATTCGTGCAGGGGAGTGAGGGACTCTGCCTCGTTATAGAGAGGAATGACAAGCGAAATATCCATACCTTGAAAAGCGAATTTATTGCACAAAAAGTCGCTGCAAAAGTAGCGGAAAAAAACATGTTGGCAAAGCCAGAGCAACAAAAGCGAAAAAATAAATTGCAGAAACCGAAAAAGGCGCGTACTTTTGCCGCCCAAACGAACAAAACAAACGACATGATATGAAAAAGTTTTTTCTTACGCTTTTGGCAGGTTGCCTTGTATGCAGCATGTCTGCGCAGGTGCTCATGACCATTGACGACGAGCCCGTTTATGTCTCCGAATTTCTGTACATCTACGAGAAGAACAACCAAGATGCCTCCACCGAACAGAAGTCGCTGGACGAGTACTTGGAGCTGTTCACCAACTTCAAGTTGAAGGTTGCTGAAGCCAAGGCCGAGCACATTGACACCACGGCAGCTTTTGCCGAGGAGTTACGCGGCTATCGTGCTCAAGTCACCGACCGTTATTTGCGTGACCAAGAGGCGATTGATAGTCTGGCTCAACTAAGTTATTACCGCATGAACCACATGCGTCGTGCCGCTCATATTGCCGTTCGCTGTGGTCAGGATGCCACGGACTCGGCTCGTGTGGCAGCCCGTGCACTGATTGAGAGTCTGCGCCGCAGCATTGTGACGGAGAAAGCAGATTTTTATGAAGTAGCCATGGAACATTCGCAGGATCCCAACAAGGAAAAACATGGCGTTGAGTTGGGCTGGATTATACCATTCCGCTATATTTACAGCATTGAAGATGCCGTTTACAATACGCCCGTGGGCGAAGTGACCGAGGTGTTTGAGACACCGTTCGGCTATCACATTGCCTTGGTGGAGGAAGAGGAACAGCAGACCGAGGAAGTCTCGGCGGCGCATATCATGAAGATGGTTCCACGCGGCGATGCAAGCAAAGAAGCCGCAGCCAAACATGCCATTGACAGTCTGTACCAAGTGCTTCAACAAGGTGCAGACTTTGGCAAGACCGCCATCAACGAATCGGATGACCGAGGCAGTGCGCAACGCGGCGGCGAACTGGGCTATTTCACACGCGGCATGATGGTTACACCCTTCGAGCAAACGGCTTTTGCTCTGAACCCCGGAGAGATGAGTAAACCCTTCCGCAGTGACTTCGGGTGGCATATCATTTACCTGTACGACCGTCGCAAAATCCAGCCCTTTGACAGCATCAAGACGCAGATTTATAAGAACGTCGAGCGTGACGACCGCATCAAAGAGGCACAGAAATCATTCATCCGCAAGACCCGTAGCGAATATGGTCTGCCTGCCACTATGAGCGACGACGAGGTGCTGGCATACGCCGATGCCCACTTGGAGGAGAAATACGAAGACTTGCGCAATCTGGTGCGCGAGTACCACGATGGTATCTTGCTGTTTGACATCAGTCTGGACCGTGTATGGGACAAAGCCAGCAAGGACACCGAGGGACTGGAACGTTATTTCAATGAGCACCGTCAAGACTACACATGGGACGAGCCTCGCTATAAAGGTTTTGTCATCTATGCCAAGGACAAAGCATCCGCCCGTCGTGCACAGACCATCATCAAGACCGTTCCTGCCGACAGCGTGCAGAGCGTCATTCGCAGCCGTATCAACAACGACTCGATCCAGTTGGTGGGTGTGGAACGCGGTTTGTGGCGTCCCGGGCAGAACTCGACCGTGGATAAGTTCGGTTTCCGCATGCGCAAGACCCAATATGTCCCGTCCGAGGAGTTCCCTGTGGTCAAGTTGGTTGGTAAGGTACTGACAGCTCCTGAAGTCTATACCGACGAGCGGGGCAAGGTGGTGACCGACTACCAAGACATGCTGGAGCGCGAGTGGGTGGAAGAGCTGAAAACCAAGCACAAGGTCGTCCTCAACCAAAGCGTTTGGAACGATTTGAAAGCCCGTTATTGATTATCCTTAAACACAAGAGAGGAGCGACGATGAAGCGTTCGGTGCGCGGATGGCTCATAGCCTTGGCGGTTGTGGTGGCGGTTAGTCTGCCTGTGAGGTGGTTGGATCTCAGTTGGGATCTGACCGCTGATCACCGTTATACGGTCAGCCGTCAGACACGCCACATCGTTGAGCAGGTGGATGCGCCTATGGAAGTGACGCTATACCTGAATGGTGAGATGAACAGTGCTTTCCGCCGTTTGAGCCAATCGGTGACGGACATGGTGGAGACGCTGCACCGCGATAACAAGCTACTGCGCCTCCGCGATACGGATATTGCTCCACGCGAATATGCTCTTTTAGAGCGTCGCGGCTGCAAGGCAGTGGTTATCAGCGAGCGCACACGCGACGGCAAAACCGTTCAGACCGATGTCTGGCCCTATCTCTCCCTCAAGTACAAGCAACGCGAGATGGTACTGCCTCTCTTGGAGCAGAACCGTGGCATTGACCCCGAGCAGAACATCAACCGCTCGGTGGAGAACATCGAGTTTGTGCTGGCAGAGGCTGTGCACAGCCTCATGAAAGATAGTGTGGAGCGTGTGGCATTCTTGGA
>CAMOHN010000073.1 GCA_946615455.1 uncultured Bacteroidales bacterium | reverse complement strand
TTCTGCCATAGTTATAGTAGTTTTATTATTTGCAGTGTTATGTTCCTAAAAAATGCGCGCAAAAGTAGGCGAAAAATGGTGATTGTGCAAGAAAAGCCCTTTTTTTTGCGTTTTTTCGCATTGGTTGTCTTGTTTCGACCCCCTGTCGAAAACGAGACGCGAGCCGCTCAAAACGCAAGCAAATGCCTCTGTACGATTTTGTTTGCACACAATGCAAATAGGTTGTACTTTTGCCCGCTGATACAAAACAAACACAACGCTTTGAACACAACACGATCAACTTCGCCGTGGGTATGGGTTCCCACATTGTATTTTGCCGAGGGTATTCCTTATTTCTTGGTCAATAACATCTCGGTGATGATGTTCACCAAGATGGGCGTCCCAAATGACAGCATGGCTTTTTTCACCACGCTGCTCTATTTCCCATGGTTCTTGAAGGGGCTGTGGGCACCGTTGGTGGACACGGTTCGCACCAAACGCTGGTGGATAGTCATTATGCAGGTGCTTATGACCGCCGGCATGTGCCTGCTCTTTCTGACCTTGCCGCGCCCTGAGGCACAGACCATGGCTGCCTGTACGACGCCCGTAGGCATTTTCTCCTTCACACTGATACTCTTCATCTTGACGGCCTTTGCTTCTGCCACGCATGACATTGCTGCCGACGGTTTCTATATGCTGGCACATAGTCCGAGCAGTCAGGCGCGTTTTGTGGGCATACGCAGCACGTTTTATCGTATCTCTATGATTTTCGGTCAGGGAGTACTGGTCACCATAGCCGGTCTGGTGGAGGAAAGTTCGGGCGACATACCCTATTCGTGGCGTGTGACTATCGGCGTCTGCGCTGTGGCATTCTTTATAGTGACGCTTTACCATGCATTTGTGTTGCCTCGTCCTGAGGCGGATGCACCGCGCAGTGGCGAGACCCGTCCGTGGCGCGAGATGGGCTCGGCGTTTGCCACCTTCTTCACCAAACCCGGCATAGGTATTGCCATTCTGTTTATGCTACTGTACCGTTTACCTGAAGGGTTCTTGGTCAAGATGTGTCAGCCTTTCCTTGTTGGAACAGCCGAAACGGGGGGCTTGGGATTGAGTACGCTCAAGGTGGGCATACTCTATGGAGGTGTGGGGGTTATTGCCCAGTTGGCGGGAGGTATCATCGGCGGAGTGTATGCTTCGCGGGTGGGGTTGAAACGCGCCCTGTGGCCCATGGCATTGGCTCTGACACTGCCCTCGCTGGTCTATGTGTGGTTTGCCCTCGCACGACCGGACAATATCTATGTCCTTGGGACGGGCATTGCCTTTGAAACCTTCGGCTACGGCTTTGGTTTTACTGCTTATATGCTCTATATGATGTACATATCGGAGGGCGAATACAAGACCTCACACTATGCCATCTGCACGGCTTTCATGGCATTGAGCATGATGTTGCCCGGCTTTGTGGCAGGTTGGATTGAGGTACGGCTGGGCTACACCGATTTCTTTTGGATGGTGGCTGCCACTTTCCTTTTCACTTTCGTTGTGACCGAGGTGGTGCGCCGCCGGGTGGATGCGGATTACGGAAAAAAAATAACATTGCCTATATTATGAAACGACACATTCCCAATGCAATAACCTGTTGCAACCTGCTATGCGGCTGTTTGGCTGTATGGCTTGCCACTCAAGGGGCATTTGTGCATGCCTTCCTCTTTATGCTGGGTGGCGTTGTGTTTGACTTCTTCGACGGTATGGTTGCTCGTCGTCTCGGTGTGAGTGGTCCGATGGGCATACAGATGGACTCGTTGGCAGACGACATCACCTTTGGTCTGGCTCCTGCCATGATGCTCTTTTGCTACTTGCGTCCGTTGCTGGGTTGGTGGAGTCTATTGGCATTGCTGATGGCGGCTTTTTCGGCGGTCAGACTGGCCAAGTTCAATATTGACGAGCGGCAGAAAACCTCGTTCATAGGTCTGCCCACACCGGCTAATGCCCTCTTTTGGGGCGGCATTACTTCCATGCCCCTTGCCATGACCGCCCCTGTCAGCGTCGGCGCTACGACCATTGACCTCATCCCTTGTCTGCTGCTCGGTTTGAGTCTGGCGAGTTGTTATTTGCTGGTCAGCGAACTGCCCATGCTCTCCTTCAAGTTCCACGACCTGTCGTGGTCAGCCAATCGTCCGCGCTATCTGTTCCTGACAGGTTGTCTGGTCATCATAGGCTTCTGCGTCTTTCGTGCGATAGACTATGAGCGCCCCGTGTTCGTGCTGTTCAGTGCAACGGGCTGCATCTTGTGGTATGTACTTTTCAACCTGACCAAGCTATGTCTCGACCATTCCAAATCTGTAGCCTGACCCTGTTGGCGGCTGCGGCTGTTGTGTTGGCAGAACCCATCCGCCCGAATTATTATGCCCATATAGACGGTTTGCAGGACAAGGCACTCAAAGATGCTCTGCACGATTCGATTAACGGTGGTGTACGCTATCAGTATGGTGCCAACCAGTACCATAGCAGCAACAACCCGCCCGAGTGGAAAAAAGGCGACTTGAAAGCCTACGGAACATGGCAGGCCTTTCCCCTGACCGACATGACCGACAGTGGCACGGTGTGGGATATGTATAGCCACTCGGTGCGGTATTACCCCTACAAGACGGGCGAATCGGGCTGCTCACTCAATATAGAACACTGTTTTCCAAAATCATGGTGGGGCGGGGACAACAACGATGCCTACAAAGACCTCTACCACCTCAATCCTTCGGATGCCCGTGCCAATCAGACCGGCAAAAGCGACTATCCCCCCGGTGTGGTGGATAGCGTGGTTAAGTTCACCAACGGTTCCCTGCGGCAAGGCTTCATGAAAGGACATCCCTCGCACCGCGTTTATGAGCCGGAAGACGAATACAAAGGTGACTTTGCACGCGCCTATTTCTATATCGTCACCGCCTACCAGGACCTGACATGGGCAAACAAGTATAGCGCCTATTTGTCCGGCGACAGCTACTTGGTGTTTCAGCCATGGCTGCAAGAGGTCTTGCTCCGTTGGCACCGGCAAGACCCGGTAAGCGACAAGGAGCGCAACCGCCAGGCGGTCATCTCGTCTATACAGCACAACCGCAACCCCTACATAGACTATCCTGAACTGGTCGAATATATCTGGGGTAATCATCAGGGCGAACCCGTCCGTCTGTCATCGCTTGCATGTACTGCGATAGATGAACCTATGTTGCCCGAGCGGGCGCAGTTCGATTTCAGCCGTTACCTTGGTCGCAATGTATGTGTGGATACGCTCTTTAGTGTGCCCTCGGCTTCGCTGACGGCTTTGCGGGCTGTGGCAACGGTCAGCAGCAAAGTGCAAGGCAACGGCACCGCTTCGGTGACGATGGGGGCAAGTTCCACTGACGGCTCGATTGAGTTTGACGACCTATTCATTCCTGATACAGCCTATCTCATTGTCCGGGCTTCGCCCTTCAATTCTGCTTCGTCCATGCAACTGGACATACGGGCAGATAACAGCCGCCTTTTGCGTTCTGTGACCGAACAGGTCACCAACGAGACGCGTCACGAACGCTATTATATCGTCCCCGTGCCACCCCATACCACCCAACTGACCATCGAGTCGGTAGGTGGCAGTACTGCTAAAAGGGCCTGCCTGCAGGAACTCTATTTGCTCTTGCCTGACCGAGGGCAGACTTCGGCTGATAATGTCCCTCTTGTTTCTCCTTCACCTGCGGCTCGTAAAGTATGGCAGCAGGGCAATCTTGTCATTCAAACTCCCGACCATGGCACCTATTCAATCCAAGGGCAATCGCTGCACTGATTCCTACCGTTGCATGCTTACCCGTGACCTTGTTTTTTTGCTGCTCACTCTGGCAACGGCTGTGGCAGCTGGTTGTGTGTGCATGCATTTTGATAAGGCTGTTATCCACCTGTGGATGAACAGTGTACACACTGCAGCATTGGACTCCTTTTTCCGTTACTATACGGTGGTAGGTGAGTGGATTCCCTATGTTGTGGTTTTCTTGCTGTTGTTCTACAAGGCAGGTTGGAGCGTCTATATGCTCGCTTCGCTGGTGGTCTCGGGCTTGTTGTCGCAACGGCTGAAGTATGTATTTGACACTGACCGTCCCTACCGCTTTTTTGCAGAGCATTATCCCGATGTTCAGTTGCCGTTTGTAGATGGCGTGACGCTGAGCAAATACTATTCGTTTCCATCGGGCCATACCACCACATTCTTTGTCCTTTTCTTTGTTTTGAGTGTAGTGCTGACCGCATGGTTGAGTAAGCGTATGCCGACAGCGCGCTACAATCGTTCGGGACAGCGTGTGCGTGCGTGCTTGATTTATGGTATTGTGCCGATGCTCTGTTGGTTGGCTGCTGTGACGGGGGCTTACTCGCGCATCTATCTCAGCCAGCATTTTCTGGAGGATATCTGCGGCGGTTTGGTCTTGGGTATGGTTACGGCATTGTTGCTCTATATCCCTGTGCCACGCTTGACCAAGACTCGATTTTGGAACTGGCATGTACCGCGTTTTTGGCGTGGTTGATTTTCAGTTGCTTGCAAAGTTTTTTCAAAAAAGTGGCACAATTATTTGGTCGGTTGCACGAAAGCCTGTACTTTTGCACCCGCTTTTGAGAGAAAAAGTAATTGGGCGCTTAGCGCAGCTGGTTTAGAGCATCTGCCCTACAAGCAGAGGGTCGGCGGTTCGAATCCGTCAGCGCCCACAAAGAAAGCCGAGAAACATTTTGTTTCTCGGCTTTCTTTGTGCCATATATGATGTGGTTCAGATTCGTTCGAGGTGAGTGAGCAGAATCCATCCCTCGTTGTTACCCACGCGGATGTTGCACCATTCGCCCAAGGTCTCGGTGATAGTCACCTTGGTGCCTTCGTGCAGGGTGAACAGCTCGGTGCCGCTTTGGTCAGGCGAGGACTTGGCATTGAGTACTCCTTGCGTTATGATGGCTTCGGCGCGGCGTGTATCGCGGCGGTTGATGGAGGCGGCATTGCACAGCGTGACTATACTCAGCAACAGAACCATCCATGCCGTATGGAAAGCTGTCTTGCGCAGCCATACCTGTCCCGAAAAGGCAAACAGCAATACACCTGCCAGTGCCAGAACGAACAAACCGATACTCCAATAGGTCCACGCCTGCTCGGTGAGCAAGTTGCGTACAGTGGTAGCCCATTGAGCCACAAAGAACGATGAGTTGTCCGTCAGATTGTCCGTTATACGGCTTTGTGCTAAAGCAAGGTTATAACGGGCATCTTTGTGTCGTGGTTGCAGGCGCAGGCAACGCTCGTAGGCAAGGATGGCTTGGCTGAGATGACCTTGCTTGTAGCGTGCGTTACCCAAGTTGTAATACACTTGGGCACGATCATGACGGTCCAACACCAACTCGCTCATGGGTGTAAGACACTGCTCGTAGAGCGTGGCGGCTTGATCATATTGTTGGGCTTGATAGCAGGCATTGCCTTGCTCAAACAAGGTGGTCGGCGAAGCCGTCTGTGCTGACAGCGTCAGCCCGCCGGCTATCAGGAGGAGAAAGAATAAATTCAGGCGTTTCATAGTGTTTGGTTCTCTAAGTTGTTGATTAGTGCGGCTGTTCGTTCGT
>CAMOHN010000072.1 GCA_946615455.1 uncultured Bacteroidales bacterium | reverse complement strand
CTGCCTGCACTTGCTGCACACGAGCCATGTTCTCCTCGGATATGACCAAGAGCCAGTCGCCTTCTTTGAGCACAGTCTTGCCACTCGGGACAAAGAAACTCTCGCCGCGACGGGTCATGATGATGCGTATCGTTTCAGGGATACGCATCTCTTTGAGCATTGAGCCGTTGGCCAGCATGTCTGCAGTCACCTGCATCTCTTGGGCATAGTCTTCCACCTCCTCTGGCAGTTCGATATCGAAATAGCGCAATTCGTTTTTCTCCTCAATCTCCTGTGTGAGGTGCAGGCTGCTGGCCATACGTGTCAAGGTCGAGCCTTGCAAGATGAGCGACAACAGCGTGCAGAGGAACACCACATTGAACAGCAGACCGGCATGCGGCACATTGTTGGCCATACACAAGATGGACAGGATGATGGGCACGGCACCTTTCAGCCCGACCCAACTGACAAATAGTTTGTCACGATTCTGATATTCCTTGAAGGGTGCCAGACACAGGAACACTGACAGCGGACGCGAAATAAAGATAGACACAAAACTGATGATCAAGCACGGCAGCCATACTTCTTTGAGCATCAACTCGTGCGGTTTGACCATCAGGCCGAGCAAGAGGAACATCATCAGCTGGCACAGCCATGTCAGTCCGTCGAAGAACGACTTGGTCTGGCGTTTACGGCTGAACTTGCTGTTGCCAATCATCAGTCCGCCCATATAGACAGCCAAATAACTGTTACCCCGCATGTAGTAGGTCACGGCAAAGATGAAGATACAGAAGGTCAGGATCATAATGGGGTACAAGCTCTCATTGCTCAAATGCACCTTTCGCATCAAGGCTACGGCGGCTTTGCCCAATGCAAAACCCATGACGGCACCGACGATGAGTTGTACTACGATTTCCTGTGTAATGGTCAGCGCACTGACAGGTTGTGCCGTTTTGGCAGTGACAATGCCAATGAGGGTAATGGTCAGCACATACGCCATAGGGTCATTGGCTCCCGACTCCAACTCCAACAATGGTCTCAGACCGTGCTTAAGCCCTATCCGATTGGTGCGTAAAATGGAGAACACACTTGCCGAGTCGGTGGACGACATGGTGGCAGCCATCAGCAACGCCGTGGCAAAACCTACCGAGGCAATGGCCTGCACCCAGCCGAAGATGAAATAAATCAAAGTGGCAGAAAACAGGGCAGTAAGCAGCACACCGATAGTGGCCAGTGTTACGCCGGGGCCCAAGACGGGCTGGATATCCGACAACTTGGTGTCCATGCCACCCGAGAAAAGAATGACACATAGCGCCACTGTACTGATGGCCTGCATGGACTCCAGACTGATGGACGATATATAGCCCATCCCATCTGCGCTAATCCATTTGCCAAAGCCGTCCGGACCAAAAACCATACCCACAATAAGGAAGAGCAGTAATGCCGGCACACCAAAACGGTTACCGATACGGTCTGTCAAGATGCTGGCAAAAAACAACAGACTGATAATGAGCAGAAACAGTTCAACTTGCATGGCGCGTTACTTGGTCTTTTTGGGTTTCTTGCCCAGCAGAAATTCGTCAATAATCTGCACGATATTCTCCGCCGGATAAGCACCTTTGGTCAAAGCGGGTTTGCCTTTGGCGGGGACATACAACACCTGCGGAATGGAATTGATGCCGAAATAGCGTGCCACATCGCGCTGTTGGTCGGTGTCCACTTTATAGAACACAACCTTGCCCTTATAGACCTGACTGAGCGAGTCCATTATAGGTGCCAAGCGTCGGCAGGGACCGCACCATGTGGTGTAGAAATCAACTATACAGGGTTTGTTACCGCGAAAACGCCATGTAGTGTCAGTACGATAATCAAACACTTCGCGGCGAAAATCGTCGGAGGTGATGGAGCGCACCTCGGCTCGTGCGGTCATAGCCAGAGCGCAGGCGAGCACAAGGATGGGGAGTAGTTTTCTCATGGGTTTATTTGTCTTTCTGTTTTTCAATCTGACGGTCAATGGCTTCCAAGCACTCGTCCACACCCTGCTCGAAGGTGTCGCAAGTCTTTTGTGCAAACAGCTCGCTGCCAAAGCCAATGACGCGAATGCGTGTTTCTTTATTGAGGTTGGTCTCGGGTTTGATGACGGTCATGCGAACCTCCATCTCGGCGGCTGCGGGAAGGAGTTTTTCGTAACGACGGGCTTTCTTGTTGATGTACGCGGTGAGACGGTCAGCAATGTCAAAATTGACAGATTGGATGTTGAGTGTCATAATAACCTCCTTGTCTTTGTTATTGATTGTTTGTATGTTGTTTACGGGCTCTTGGGTGAGCCATTTGATAGGTTTTCATCACTTGGTCGAGTGTGGTATGGGTATAGACCTGCGTGGCTGCCAACGATGCGTGTCCCAACAACATTTGTATGGTGCGAATATCCGCTCCGTTGTTGAGCATGGCAGTGGCAAACGTATGGCGGAGCACATGGGGCGAGTGTTTCTTGAGGGTTGAGACTTCGCCCATTCGGTCGGTGACCACTTTGTAGAGCGACTGCACGGTCAGCGGCACGCATGTGCCGTCTTTCTTCCATCGTACAAAAAACGTGCCGTTGGTTTCCCCTCTGGCTTCGCGATAGCGCTCGATCAGGTCGCACAGTTTGTCGCCAATGGGGACGATGCGCTCTTTGCGTCGTTTGCCGAAGATGCGTACTTGCTTTTGCCCTGTGTCCACATCGCTGTCCTGCAGTCCGACCATCTCGGCGCGACGCATACCTGTCTGAAACAGCATCTCAATGATCAGGCAGTCGCGCAGGCTGACCGCATCGTCGGCTTGATCGTCATAGGCTGTGGCCGCCACCATCTCATCGCGCTTGAAAAAAACGGGCAGAGGCTTGTCCACCTTGGGAGGCTGTACACGGCGCGTGATGTCTTTACCTACCACTCCTTGGCGGAGCAGGAACTTGAAAAAAGTGTGCAAGGCTGCCAGTTTCTGCTTGACCGAACGAGGCGCATTGTGTTTAACTTCAACCAGATAGAGCACCCAGTCACGCACTTGGTCTTCTGTCAGCCGCGTGACCGACTCGCGCGACAAGTCTTCACCGACAAAGACGGCAAACTCGTTCAGCGCGTCAGCATAGGCACTCACCGTGCGCGGCGAGTACTTTTTTTCAACGGCTATATATTCGACAAAGGCATCTATCATACAGTTAGACAGTGTTATATACGATTGATTTCGCGGCCGGTTTGCTCGTTTTCTTCAAAGGGGAAAAGGCCGTACAACTCGGCATCGATGCGGTCGGTTATCCAACGGAAGTCTTCAGGATTGTCACCAAACTTGATTTTGTCGCCATCAACAATGAGCAGTTTGCCCTTGTAGTCGGCTATCCAAGCCTCGTACTTGTTGTTGAGTCCTTGCAGATAGTCGATGCGCATACCCGACTCGTATTCGCGCCCGCGCTTCTGTATCTGCGCCACCAGATTGGGAATTCCCGAACGGATATAAATCATCAAGTCAGGCATCTTGACCAGCGACATCATCAAGTTGAACAAGTCCTGATAGTTATCAAAGTCGCGGTCGGACATATACCCTTGCTCGTGCAGGTTGGGAGCAAAGATGCGGGCATCCTCATAGATGGTGCGGTCCTGAATGATATAGTCGGACGACTTGCCTATCTCCACCACATCCTGAAAACGCTTGTTCAGAAAATAAATCTGCAAGTTGAACGACCAACGGGACATGTCGGCATAGAAGTCTTCCAAATAGGGGTTAAAGTCCACCGACTCAAAACGAGGTGTCCAACCATAGTGCTTGGCAAGCATATTGGTAAGGGTGGTCTTGCCGCACCCGATGTTTCCGGCAATGGCTATATGCATGGTAGTTGAAAGTTGAGAGTTTAGAGTTGAAAGAAGTTTTATAGTTTATAGTTTTCCGTTCCAATTCTGAGCGGAGAACAGGCCATAGAGTTCGGCATCAATCTTGTTCAGCACTTTACGGAAGTCCTGCGGATTGTTCTCAAAGTCCAGCCCGTCAGCCTCGATGACCAGCACCTTGCCCTCATACTGTCGGAAGATAAAGTCCTCGTAGCGGTCGTTCAGGTCACGCAGGTAGTCAATCTGCATACTCTGCTCGTAATCACGCCCGCGTTTCTGTATCTGGGCAATGAGCGAGGGCACGGATTTGCGCAAATAAATCATCAGATCAGGCAGACGGAGCAAACTCTTGATATGTCCGAACAGCTCCATATAGGTGGCATAGTCCCGTTCGCTGAGGTCGCCGCGACGGTAGTTGTTGGCCACAAACACATAGACTCCTTCATACAGGCTTCGGTCTTGCACAATGGTGTGCGTGGTTTGTTCAATGGCGAGCATGTCCTTGAACCGCTCCTTCAAAAAATAAGTTTCCAAACAGAACGACCAACGGGGTATGTCGCGGTAGTAGTCCTCTAAATAAGGGTTGTAATTGACGCTCTCATAGCGGGGTTCCCAACCATAATAGCGCGCCAACATGCGTGTCAGCGTCGTCTTGCCTGCTCCTATGTTACCCGATATGGTGATATACATGGTCAGATATTGATTTGGAACGAAGCATTATAGTGTTTTTCCGCTCCGTCAGGCAGTACAACTATGGCACTTACTCCTTCGGGCAGGGTCACTTTCCATTCGATATGTCCGTCAGCCTGCCGCTGCCAAGCCGACTCTATTCTGCCATTGACAGACACATAATGTGCACGCACATAGTTCAGTTGGGGCACAAAGCACGGACGCATGTACAACTCCTTATAGGCATCGGGAGCATCAGCACGCGCTGTGCAAGCCGGACGAATACCCGCCAGGTCCTCGTACATCCACAACAGTACATCGCCCAGAAGCATGACATGATTACCCGAATTCATGGCAGGATTGGCAGTATCACCGTTCCACAACTCCCAGATAGTGGTTGCACCGTGCGTCAGCATATAGCCCCACGAAGGATAGGATGTTTGGGTGGCGATGGTGTATGCCAGGTCGGGGTGTCCCATACGAGTCAAGGTGCGCATCAGATGCTGAATGCCTAACACGCCTACGCTGACATGGCTGTCAAAGCGGTTTTCGGTCACATCCACAATGTTAGCCATCACGCGCTCTTCCTGCCCTTCGGGCACCAAGCCCAACGCCAACGAGAGGATATTGGCTGTCACGGTGTTGTTGCTGTACTGAGCCGTTTCGGCATTGAAATAGCGACGGTTATACGCCTCTTTGATAGTGGCGGCAAGCGCAGCATACTCCTGTTCATCATCGGTCTTGCCCATACGGCGGGCAAACTCTTGCATATAGCCCAGCAGTTGGTAGAAGACGGTGGTCGAGAGCACGGCTTTCTCCGTGATGCGCGACGGGTCTTTGCTATGAATGAGTTCCTGACTCTCGGGCGGCATGCACCAGTCGCCATAGGTGTCCTTGACAACCAGATTGTCCTCCATGGCATGGTTGACAATGAACTGCACCCACCTACGCATTGAATCATAGTGCAGACGGAAGCCCTGCTCGTCACCATAGCGCTGCATGAGCATATAGGCTATGCTGATGTAGGTACCGCACCATGTGACATTGGCCGAACGAAGCCCTAACCAATACTGCGGGGCAATATGAGCCACCTGACCCACGGAGTCCTGTGTGTCCTCAATATCCTGCAACCATTTGAGATACAGATCGAGGTTGTTAAACAAGAAACTCTCACCATACGCCCCC
>CAMOHN010000071.1 GCA_946615455.1 uncultured Bacteroidales bacterium | reverse complement strand
GTTGCTGCGCGAGGATCTCGGTGGGAGCCATGATGCAGGTCTGAAAGCCGTTGTCGGCAGCCAAGAGAGCACAGAGCAGGGCAACGAGCGTTTTGCCGGAGCCGACATCGCCTTGTAGGAGGCGGTTCATCTGACGGCCGGACTTGAGGTCTGTCTGAATCTCGCGGATGACGCGTTTCTGTGCGCCGGTGAGTTCAAAGGGAAGGCATTGGCGATAAAACGTATGGAAGAAATGTCCGACAATGGGCATAGGATAGCCTTGGTTCTGCTCGCGTCGTTTCATCTGGCGCAGCAGTTGCAGCTGGATATAGAACAACTCTTCAAACTTGAGTCTTGCCCGTGCCTGCTGCATGGTGTGTGTATCTTTAGGGAAATGGACGGCATAGAGTGCTGCAGCCCGCCCCATGAGGTGGTAGCGATTCACCATGTCCATGTCCAAGGTTTCTGGTAGTCCTTGGCTGAGGGCATCTTTAAGATTGAGTATGATGGCGCGCATGCCTTTGGAGTTGAGCCCGGCATTCTTCATGCGCTCGGTGGTGTTATAGTAAGGTTCCAAGCCGGAGGTCATTTCGGGTTTGACCTTGCTCCAAGGGGTCAGTTCGGGATGTACGAAATTGTACTGGTGATTGAAAGCCGAGGGTTTGCCAAAAAGCAGATAGGGGGTGTTGAGTTCCAGTTTGAGATACTGTACGCCGCGGAACCAGACCAGTTCGATGGTCTGCTGTCCGTCGGAGAAAGTGGCGACCAAGCGTTGTGCTTTTCCGATGCCCGTGGTGTGGTACTCGGTGATGACGCCCCGCAGTTGGACATAAGTGTCTTCGTCACATATCTCGTGAATATAGACAAAACGACTACGGTCGATATACTTATAGGGATATTGAAGTAGCATATCGAGCGCCGTATGGACACCCAACTCTTTACGAAGAATGTCGGCACGCTTGGTGCCGACACCCTTACAATATGCGATATCCTGTGTAAGGAGATCCACTTGTGTTCAGATTATTGCAAACGGAAGTTGACGGGGAGTGTATAGCGTGTACGAACGGCACGACCGTGTTGTTTACCGGGTTTCCATTTAGGCATAGACTTGATGACGCGCACGGCCTCTTTGTCGAGCGACGGGTCGCCACCGGAGCGCACGACTTCGACATCCACAATCTCGCCCTCTTTGCTGATGGCAAACTGGCAGATGACGCGTCCTTGGATACCATTTTCTTGCGCGATGATGGGGTATTTGACATTTTCGCTGAGGAACTTCATGAGGGCTTTTTCGCCACCGGGGAACTCGGCTTTGTCTTCCAACTTGAAGAATGGCACCTCTTCTTCCTCTTCTTCCTCAACGACTTCGATGGGGGCTTGGATGACCACCTCGATGTCTTTGTCGTCTTCGGTGTTGATTTCAATCTCCTGTGTTTCTACATCGTCTTCCACCACATTGAGCACTTCGACCTCTTGCACGACAGGTGGTGGAGGAGGTGGAGGTGTTTCCTGGCTGGTTTGTTGGATTTCGATTTCCTCTTCAAACTGGAAATCCATATCCGCTACCTCGTACTTGGTCACTTCCTTTTCGGTCCATTCGAAAGCGACGTAGCAAACACTCAAAACGAAGACCAGACCGACCAAGACGTAGGTCAGTTTTTTGTTTTCCAGACTGGCTTCAGGTGATTTCTTCAGTTGCATATTGTTTTGTTTTGTTTAATTCGAAAAGCGACGGCAAAAATACAGCCTTTTTGGTAATGTCACAAATTTTATGCTATTTTTTGCAAAAATGCTAGCGTTGTATGTGAATGGAGTGGTTGCATCCATTAGCGGTTGTAGTCATACCATTCGCCCCAAGTCATGAGTACATAGGGTATATTGAGGTGTGCGAGGACATCCATTTTTTTGAGGGTAATCCAATAGGCTTCTCGGTGGTCGATAGAGTGTTCGCCCAGTTCGTTTTCGTGACCGGTGATGATGAGTTTGGGGTTGAAGCCAAGCAGATGGCGTTCAAAGTCGTGTATCCAGCAGTTGGGCATGAGCACATCGATGTCGTATCGTTCGTGCACATGGTCGATCCAATCCATGTCGCAGCAGTACCATTGGTCGCCTGTTTGAGCCACCGTGCCTACGCCGTGAAACTCGACTACATTGATGTTGTTATATACATTGTCTTGATGTCCTGGCAGTACGTGAAGGGTGAGATCCAGTTCGGGGAACTCGATGTCTGTTTCCACATGTTCAGCGAGCGGCTGAATCATCGGGTCCACTCCTACCCAGAGGTCTTTGGGTGCGATGACGCGTTTACCGCGGGCTGCAAACGACTTAGCCATGTTTAGGTTGGCGTGGTCGGGATGCCAGTGGGAGATGAACAAGGCGTCGCATTTGCCCGCAATGCCGTAGATGATGGAGTCTTGGATGAAAGGTTTGGCATCCGATCCACCGGGAATGAGGTCGATGGCGACGGTGGCTTTGGCAGACTTGATGATGAAGCCGTCGTTGTAGAGTTTGTATATGCGCAACCCTTTGGTCACGGGGCGGTCTAAGTCTTGAAGCACGCGCAACATACGTTGGTTGATGAAAGTATAGAAGGGCTGTGTGGCATCGTTATCGGTATCATGGAGCAGTTGGTCGAGGCTGACGAGGGTCAAGTGTCTGGGCAGTTGGGGCAGGTTGCGCTCGGGACGATAGAGTTGCAACATGGTGTCGATGGCGTTATAGGCTGCCGATGCTTGGGCCAGTTTATAGTCCGAGAGGTGGTTCCAATAGATATATTGGTCAGCATACGGATTCTCGTCCGTGGTTTGTGCTATGGCGTAAGCGGCTATGCTGAAGAGCACCAGGGGGAGGAGTAGATATTTTCTCATGGTCTTGCTGATTTGGTATTGTTATTTGACTTTGATGCCTGCGGGTGTATAGATGTTGCCTTTGCGTTCGATGTACAGTTGCCCGCTCATGATGACCTTGTTGGCAGACGAGGAGATATTGTCTGACCGTGTGTCGGCATAATCATAGGCTTCGCCCCAAGCCATGATGAGCGAGGGGATGTTATATTCAGTCAGATCGGTCATGCGTTGGCTGACAGCCCAGTAGGCATCGCGTTTGTCCACGGTGCTTTCCATTTCGTTCTCGTGTGCGGGAATGAGCAATCGCGGTGCAAAGCCGGTGAGCATATCCGCCAAGTTGATGTTGCTGCTTTTGGTGAGCAGGATGTCGATGTTATATCGACTATGCACATTGCTGAGCCATGCGCGGTCGGCATCGCTGTCCTGTGCGCCGGTATGCGCCACTATGCCGCGTCCTTGGAAGTCCATAATATAGATATTATTACGGTTTTTGCCATAGTGTCCCGGGAGGACATGAAGTGTCATTGCTGCAGCATCTATCGTTTGAACGGTATCAGCTCCTACATAGTGCACATCGTCACCGAGATTGGTCCAAAGTCCTTGTGGCAGATAGACCTGTTTGCCGGCATTCAAAAAGGCTTCGACAACGGTGCGGTTAGCGTGTCGGGTGTCTGTGTTGGTGACGAGCAGTGCATCGCAGCGGCGGACCAGTTCAAAGAGAACCGAATCGGTCATGAAGGGTTTGTAGTTAGTGCCGCCCGGAATGAGGTCAACCGCGACAGTGGTCTTGAGTGTTTTGAGTACAAAACCGTTGTTATACACTTTGACGACTTTAACGCCGGAAAGCACAGGCTGGTCCAAGGCTTTCAACGCTTGACAGAAGCGAGCATTGGCAAAGGAATAGAAATCGTCTTTCCGACTATAATCGGGGTCGTGCAGGAACTGGTCGAGGGCTACCAGCGCCAATTGTCTGCTCGGTGTTGTGCTAAATGCCGGTGGATTGGCTACCAGCATTTGGTCAATGAGCGGAAAGGCGACTTTGGACTGATAAGCGAGATAGGCGGCGGGGTAGCCCCAGAAGATATAGTCCTCTTCGAAAGCGGAGAGAGGTTGAGCCGCAGCAGGACGGGTGGTTATGAGGGCGAGCATGCCAATAACCCCGAGGAGCAGTCCTCTCAATTGCGTGGTGGCAGAGTGTTTCATAGAGTTGAAAGTTGAAAGTTGTCAATAGATTATTTCATACCACGTTTGTCCATTTCCTGAACAATGAACGAAGCCACGTCATCGGCATACGTGTTCATCCCGAATCCGGCATCAAAACCTAATTCCTGTGCCAACTCGTGCGTGATTCGTGCGCCGCCGCAGCAGCAGATCATCTTGTCGCGAAGTCCCTCTGCCTCCATCAGCTCGATGAAGTTCGTCAGGTTCTGGATATGTACGTCTTTCTGTGTTACGGTCTGCGATATGATGAGCGCGTCCGCATGTAGTTCCACGCCCTTGGCGATAAAGTCCTCATTCGGTACTTGCGAACCCAAGTTGTAGGCATCTATCATCTCGTAACGCTCTAATCCGTAGTGCCCCGCATAGCCTTTCATGTTCATAATCGCATCAATGCCCACCGTATGTGCATCCGTTCCCGTAGAGGCTCCCACTATCACTATTTTTCTACCAAAGTGCTGACGGATATACTCATCCGTATCCGGCATTGATAGCACGTTCGACTCCACTTTGGGTACATAGATGGACGAGTAGTTCACCGTGTGCGTGCACGAGCCGTAGCAGTTGAAGAACGTGAATCCCGGGGTCAGTTCTTTGTAATACACTACCGACGGATTGTTCAGTCCCATCTCTTTGAGCAGTTGTTTGGCGGCTTCCACAGCTTCCGCTCCGCAAGGCACCGGCAAGGTGAAACTCAGTTGCACCTTACCATCGTTCATCGTATCGCCGTAAGGCTTGATCTTAGTCAGGTCGAGGGTCTTGTCAAAGTCCTTCGCCTCCATACTATATAGTCCTTCGCTCATTATCTTTTCCCTTTCATTAGTTCAATAAACGGATTGAAATAGTTATCTTTCTTCATTCTCACGCCGGCCAGACCTTTGCCGCCCGTCTTCGGACGTTTCACATCGCCGAAGATACCTTTCTCGAGGGCGGTGAACAGTCCCTCGCTTACCATCTCTTCCAACAATTTGATGCTGTTGTCCAGCACCAATGCGGCACGTGTGCGGCAGATTCCGCCCTCGCGGAACTCCATCTCCTCGCCGATGTCGCGCATGTTGTTGAAGATATACTTGGCGTTCTCTATACTCAGGTAGCGGTCGCTCATAAAGGGCGTATGGATAGCCTCTGTCGGCATACCTAAAAGCTGAATGCCTTGGTGCGTCCATATACCTACCATATTGAACAGCGCGTCCTGTATGTGTCCTCTGAAAATGTTACCCGTCATAAACTTCGTGGGCGGCATATACTTCAAGGTCGCTTTTGGGAAAATCTCGCGGGTCATCTGCGCCTGCGCCAATTCCAATAGGAAACCGTTCTCCAACATCGGATCCATCTCAAAGGCGTGTCCCAAGCCCATCTGTTCCTCTTTCAGACCCGCCATCAGAGCCAACTGCTCGTTGATAAGGTCGCTCGCTAACACCGTGTGCGCCGCCTCGACAGCATCCGCAGTCGTCAAGTAGTTGTCCTCACCCGTGTTGATGATGACCCCGGCAAAACCGTTGATGATACGCGACATATACTGGTCAATCAAGGTGCGCTGCATGTTGATGTCGCGGAACAGAATGCCGTACAAGGCATCGTTGAGCATCACGTCCAATCCCTCGAACGCACCCATAATGGCTATCTCAGGCATACACAAACCCGAACAATAGTTACACAGGCGTATGTAACGACCTTGTTCTTCACCCACTTCGTCCAAAGCCTTGCGCATAATACGGAAGTACTCTTGTGTGGCGAATGTGCCTCCGAAGCCTTCGGTTGTTGCGCCG
>CAMOHN010000070.1 GCA_946615455.1 uncultured Bacteroidales bacterium | reverse complement strand
CCTATTTCCGCGAGGATTATGAGGACGAGCTATTGGACATGTACATAGACAACCTGAACTTGAGTTATGTTGCCTTCACCCGTGCCAAGCACGAGATGTATGCTTTTGGACCTGCCGCCAAGCAGAAGAAGGACGGCACCTACTCCATCCGCTCTCTGGGCAACCTGCTGCATAGTCTGTTGGCCTCGCGTTTGGATAGTGAGCTGAGTCTGCGCATCGGCGAACAGAAACACTATGCTGCTCCCAAGCAAGCCGCAGCAGATACTATGCTGAACCGCTATGTCTATTCGCCTGCTTTTCCGCGTCTGCAACTGCGTCGGCACCAGAGCGAGAGCACTTTGATGGGGTCGCTCATGCACGACCTGATGAGCCGCCTGACCACGTGGGACGATGCTGAACAAGCCCTCAAAAACATGGTTAGCGAAGGGGTCATCCGTCAAGAACAGGTGACAGACACCCGCAATCGTCTGAACGAGTTCCGCAGTTTGTGCAGCGACTACACATGGTTTGAGCACAACGAGCGTGTGCTCAACGAAGAAGACATCATCACACCGACCGGTGGCACTTTCCGTCCCGACCGCGTGGTCATCAACGGCAAGCAAGCCACAGTCATAGACTATAAGTTCGGACAAGAGAAACACCTTGCCGCCTACCAAAAACAGGTGCAGCACTATATGACGCTGTTCAATCAAATGGGCTATCAAGCAAAGGGTTATATTGTTTATGCCGCACTCAAAAAAATTGTCCCCGTTCAACCGCAAACATCGTTGGAGTTATGATTAACGAGTCAGAAGTTGTATCCGTAGGGCAGGTCAGCCGTCTGCATGGCAAGCAGGGCGAATTGCAATGCCAAGTGAACCAAGTGTTGTGGGATGACATAGAGACCGAGTTCGTTGTGCTACGCATTGACGGTCTATTGGTGCCATTCCGCGTGACGAGCCGCCGTGAGAAAGGAGCGGACAGTCTGTTGCTCCGTCTCAAGGGTATTGACACCGAAGCCGCTGCCATGTCTCTTGTCGGCAGCGAAGTGATGTTACTCCGCCGCGAAGTGCCCGAACATGGCGAATACGACCCCGACATGCTGACATGGCAAAACCTGAAAGGTTATCAACTCTATAATGCCGACGGGGTGTTGATGGGCAAAATAGCCTCGGTGGACGAGACGACAGCTAATACGCTCTGCCAGACCGAGGAAGGCGACCTCTTTCCTCTGCACGAAGAGCTGATTATGGCACTGGATACGGAAAACAAAGAAATTCAACTCAACCTACCCGACTTGCGCGGGCATCAGTCATGAACAAACGCACAGCACAAGACATGCATCGCCTGAGCGTGGAACAGTTCCGTCAGGCAGAGAAGATTCCCTTGGTGGTCGTGCTGGACAATGTACGCAGCCAGCACAACATAGGAGCTGTTTTCCGCACGGCAGACGCTTTTCGTGTCCGTGAGGTGGTTCTGTGCGGCATCTGCTGCTGTCCGCCCAATCAAGAGATACACAAGACGGCATTGGGTGCAGAGCAGAGTGTGGCATGGACATATTATGCCTCCACCGAAGAGGCTCTGCAACACCTTCGCCAAGAAGGTTATACACTACTCGCCGTTGAACAGGTGCACGACAGCATTGCCCTGCAAGACATAGCCGACCGGCTCAAACCAGACGGACAATACGCCCTTATCCTCGGGCATGAGGTGTTTGGTGTCAGTCAGCAGGTGGTGGATATGGCCGATGCCTGCATTGAGATACCGCAGTTCGGCACCAAGCACTCGCTCAATGTGAGTGTGGCAGCGGGCATCAGTATGTATGCTTTTCAACAATTTCTAACACGGTGATCTGTCATGTCCGTCTTCACTCCCTCACTCTTATCTCCGGCGCGTGACTTGTCCGTAGGCATTGCAGCCATTGCGGCAGGTGCCGATGCGGTCTATATAGGTGGTCCCGCCTTTGGTGCTCGCCAAGCTGCGGGCAATAGTCTGGAGGATATAGCCGCTCTGTGTGCGCATGCTCACCGCTATGGCGTGCAGGTGCTGGTAACCCTGAACACGCTGCTGAGCGACGACGAACGCCATCAAGCCGCCCGAATGGCATGGCAACTGCACGAGGTAGGAACGGATGCACTGATCATACAAGACCTGCGCCTGCTGCAAGAGAAGTTGCCCCCCATACGCCTACATGCCTCCACTCAGTGCGACAACCGCACTGCCGAACAAGTACTACGACTGCGCGACCTCGGTTTCCAACGGGTGGTTCTGGCACGCGAGCTGAGTATCGGTCAGATACAAACCATTCATGAGGCAGTGCCGGACATGGAACTGGAAGCCTTTATCCACGGAGCGTTATGTGTATGCTACTCGGGGCGTTGCTATCTGTCGGAAGCCTTGCAGGGTCGCAGTGCCAACCGAGGGTGCTGTGCCCAACCCTGTCGCATGGCTTACGACCTTTTGGATGCAAAAGGCAATGTGCTCACTGATGAGCACGGACAACCCATTCGCCAACAACATGTGCTCTCGTTGCAAGACATGGATCGCTCTGCCTACATAGCGCGGCTTATGGATGCCGGTGTGACGACCTTCAAGATAGAAGGCCGGCTCAAGAACGCTGACTATGTGACCAATGTGACTGCCTACTATAGGCAGCATATCGATGCCGTGTTGCGGCAACGAAACCTGCCGGCACGCACGGACACACAGCCCATTCACTATGCTTTTATACCTGACCCCGAACGCACTTTCCATCGCGGTGCCACCGACTATTTTATGGACGGACGCACCCGTCCAATGGCCAATTGGCTTACACCCAAATCCACGGGACAATGCGTCGGCAAGGTGGTGGACATCAGCAACGGCCGGATCACAGCCGAACTACTGCCCGGAGTGGAACTACACAACGGCGACGGACTGAACATAGGGCAAGAGGGGTTTGCCGTCAATGCAGTGGAAGAAGTGAAGAAACAAATGGTTCGCATCCGCCCCAATACACTACCTGCCAGCGCCAAGACAGGACTACTCTATCGGAATTTAGATACAGCTTTCATACAGCAACTACAAGCCATACGCAAGATTAGAGTGGATATATGTCTAGAAGCCACCCAAGAGGGTTTCACACTGACCTACACCCGCATGGACAACTCAGAGTCGGTAACGGGCAACTACAGAGCCGAACACCAACTGGCCAAAGATGCTCAAAAAGCCGCTTTGAACATCCGAACGCAACTGAGCAAACTGGGTGACACCATCTTTGTGGCAAACAAGGTGAGACTCCCCTCTGACAACGCCTATTTTATTCCTATTAAAACACTCAACCAATGGAGACGCGACCTGACGGAGCACCTTTGATGGTGTGTAAATACTGCATCCTGAGCGAGATGGGACATTGCCGCAAAGAGCGTCCGCTGGAGCACGAACCCCGGTACCTGCAATCTGCCAACGGCGTTCGACTACGCTTGGTTTTTGACTGCCAACGCTGTGAGATGCAAGTATGGGAAAATGCATAATTACGAAAAAGAACAATGAGAAGAGACGATTTTCCACAACTGAGTGACACAGTTTATGGCAAGCCTTTGGTCTATTTGGACAACGCTGCCACCACCCAACGCCCCCGCGCCATGGTCGAAGCCATGACCCGAGCCTACTACCACTGCAATGCCAATATTCACCGAGGTGTGCACCACCTCAGTCAGCAAGCCACCGTAAACCACGAGGCTGCACGAAAACGCGTTGCCAACTACCTTGGGGCACTGTCGGAAAAAGAGATTATCTTCACCAAAGGCACCACCGACAGCCTCAATATGCTGGCATTCTCGTTTGGCGAAGCCATGGTGAACGAAGGAGACGAGATCATAGTCAGCCGCTTGGAGCACCACTCGAACATCGTGCCATGGCAGATGCTGTGCCAACGCAAAAGAGCTACCCTCAAAGTGCTGCCGTTGGACGCAAGTCTGACCATCGACACAACGGCATTAAACAGCCTTATCACCGAGCGTACCCGTCTGGTTTCCGTGGCGATGGTGAGCAATGTGTTAGGCACTATTCAGCCCGTCGAACAGGTCATCCGCATAGCGCATAATCGGAACATACCCGTATGCATTGACGGTGCTCAAGCCGCTCCGCACCTGCCGGTCAATGTGCGGGAACTGGACTGCGACTTCTTTGTCTGCTCTGCACACAAGATGTATGGTCCGACCGGAATGGGCATACTCTATGGCAAAGAGGAGTGGCTTGACCGTCTGCCACCCGCTCAAGGAGGCGGCGAGATGATTGAGCATGTCCGTTTTGAAAGAACCACCTATAATGTACTGCCTTACAAGTTCGAGGCAGGCACGCCGGACTTTATCGGCTCGTGCGCCTTTGCCGCAGCCTTGGATTATATAGACAATCTCGGACGCGATGCTGTCTATGCCTACGAGGACGAACTGACCTGCTATATGGAACAGCAACTGGCTGCCATTCCCGAGGTGCACATTTATGCAGCGGGGGCACAAAAAGCAGGTGCCGTGTCGTTCAATGTCTATCAGGGCGAACGGCTCATCCATCCCTTTGACATCGGCACGCTGTTGGATCGTCAGGGTGTGGCAGTCAGGACAGGTCATCATTGTGCCGAACCGCTGATTGATTACCTCGGTGTGCCCGGAACGGTGCGTGCGTCCATAGCCTTGTACAACGACCATAGCGATGTGGACAGGCTATGCGAGGCCCTTCGCCGTGCCATTGCGATGCTCTCATGAAACGGCTGCTGCTCCTCATAATACTCGGTCTGTGCACCGTGCTGCACGCCCAAACATGGCGTGTGATGTCCTACAATGTAGAGAACCTGTTTGACCACAGACACGACACCCTCAAGGCAGACACGGACTTCACACCCAATGGCATCTATCGCTGGACGGCAGCCCGTTCCAAAAGAAAGGCGGAACAGATTGCCCGCGTCATTTGTCTTGTTGGCGGATGGGACACTCCGTTGCTGGTCGGGCTGTGTGAGGTGGAGAACAGTGCTTGTTTGGACATGCTCACTCGCTGCCTGCCGTCCTATCCTTATCGTTACATTCACCAAGAGAGCCCCGACTCACGCGGCATTGATGTGGCTTTGCTGTATGACACGACACGCTTTGTGCCCTTGATATGGGAAGCCCTGCCTGTGGATTTGGACTCTCTATACACACGTGACATTCTCTACACCATGGGTACCATTCCTACGGGCGACACAATGCATGTTATGGTGTGCCACATGCCGTCCATGCGCGGAGGCAAAGCACAAAGCGACTGGAAACGCGAACGAGCCAAACAAGTGCTGCAGACCCAAGTGAGCAAGATTCTGCAACACCAACCGCAAGCCTATATCATAGTCATGGGTGATATGAATGACTCGCCCAAAGACGATGTGGACGGGCTGACCAATCTGATGACAGACATATCGCGTCAAGGACGGGGCACCTACAAGTGGCAAGGTGCATGGTCGTGTTTAGACCAGTTCTACCTCTCCTCGTCATTACTTCCCCATTGCCGCGCCGGTATCTACGATGCAGCATTTCTTTTGGAACCCGACCGTCGCTATACAGGGAAGCAACCTCTACGCACCTTCCGTGGTTTGCGTTACAACGCAAAAGGGTATAGCGACCACCTGCCCGTCATACTGGATGTCTCGCTCTAAACTAAAAAAAAGACCTGAACGCTATCCGTTCAGGTCATATCCGTAGTGACGCAAACGCGCCTTGTTGCTTCGCCAGTCCTTATCGACCTTGACAAAGAGTTGCAGGAAGACCTGCTTGTCAAAAAAGGCTTCGATGTCTTTTCTTGCCTGCTGCCCCACCCGCTTAAGTGCCATGCCGCTCTTGCCTATGATGAT
>CAMOHN010000069.1 GCA_946615455.1 uncultured Bacteroidales bacterium | reverse complement strand
CCACTGAAAAATCAGTGGTCTTCTTGTCTTCTATCATTCGTTCAGCTGGATACCGGCGAGTTACATGTTTTTATGATTAGGTTGTTGAATGGATGATTGAAATTCGGTATCACCTGATTCTGAATACCAAACATGGAAGAAGTTTGGTTTCTCCCAATGGTGTTTGTGCTCGGATATCGTCAATGACAATCAATACACCCATACGCAATGAACGAAAGAGTGTCAGAGCATCTTCGGAGAATTTGTCACCTTCGCATCGAACAATAGATGAGCCCGCGTGTATAGTAAACCCCGTCACTCTGAAATCCATATTCAATAGTCCGTCCTCGCCATAGGAAGCAATCAGCCTTCCATAGGTATCTAACAGATCATTTGTTGCCACATTGATGATGTTACTGCCATAATACAACTTCCGACTGCATTCATACACCGGCTGCGGGGTAGGCAGACTCTTTACCTTAAAATCTTTTGTTCCGATGAGTCGCTTCTCATTGTTAATCATGGCATAGACTGTAATCATGACCACTCTTGCTGATGAGACGGGTGTCACAATCCAATAGTTGCCTTGTTTCTCAATAGTGGCATCTTGGGCTTCGGCAATAGTGGCTTTGCTCGGAATACCCGGTACAGTTATATCTAACCGATTGGCAAATCCGCGATAGAGAATCGACGTCAAGTCAGCATTATTGATATCAACGTAGTAGGTCTGTTGACCGTCTGCGTATAGGTCTAATGTTAGGAGCATTAGCAATGATAGAAAAAATGAAATCTTTTTCATACTTAATTTATTTGATGATTTGGGATTTGATACCATCGCGTTCTAGCAAAGCGTTGATGGAGGGTTCTCCGCTTCGGAAACGGCGGTAGAGGTCGGAGGCTTTTTCGGTGCCGCCTTTCTCAAGGATGTTCTCGCGGAAGAGTTTGGCTGCTTTGCGATCGAAGATGGAGCCGTTTTTCTTCTGTGCTTCTTTGAAGACGGAGAAGGCGTCGGCATCCAAGAGTTCGGACCATTTGTAGCTATAGTAGCCTGCTGCGTATCCACCGGAGAAGATATGGGTGAAGGAAGCCGCCATCTGCGTACCCGGAACGAGGGGCATTACCTGTACTTGCGCCATAGCCTCGTCGCTGAAACGGATGACGGACTCGGCGGTTTCGATGGTTTCATTGACCGCGAAAGGCTCTGTCAGGCTATGCCAAGCCATATCGAGGTAGCCGAAACTGAGTTGGCGTACACAGCCGTAGGCGGCGTGGTAGGTCTGTGAGGCGTGCATCTTGTCAATCAGTTCTTGCGGGATGGTTTCGCCGGTGAGGTAGTGTTTGGCGAAGGTGTCAAGGAACTCTTTCTCGTCGATGAAGTTCTCGTTGAATTGTGAGGGTAGTTCGACAAAGTCTCGGGGTACGTTGGTGCCGCTCTGTGCGGCGTATTGGCAGCGGGTGAGCATACCGTGCAGTCCGTGTCCGAACTCGTGGAGGAACGTGCGCACCTCGTCATAGGTGAGCAGGGCGGGTTTGTTCTCGCCGGGGTTGTCGGAGATGACGGGACGGGTGAAGTTCATCACGTTGATGATATGGGGACGATGGTCCTTGCCTTTGCGGATAAACTGGGGCTGAAAATCGTTCATCCATGCTCCGCCTCGTTTGCTGTCGCGCGGGTGGAAATCGGCATAATAGACAGCGAGGAACTTGCCTTTCTCGTCAAAGACTTCGTAGGCAGTTACTTCGGGGTGATAGACTTGGATTTGCTTGTTCTCCTTGAAGGTGATGCCGTAGAGGCGTTTGGCGAGACCGAAGACACCTTTCTTGACGTTTTCGAGTTCGAAGTAGGGGCGGAGGTCATCGTCCGAGATGCTGTATTTCTCCTGTTTGAGTTTCTTGCTGTAGTAACTCCAGTCCCAGGGTTGGAGCTGCGCGTATAGTCCGTGTGCTTGGGCGTATTGTTGCAGTTCCTTAACTTCTTGTTGTGCAGCGGGCATATAAGCATCGCGGAGGCGGTCGAGGAGGCTATAGACGTTCTCGGGAGTGTCTGCCATCGTTTTGTAGAGCGATTTTTGCGCATAGGTCTGCTTGCCGAAGAGTCGTGCAAGGGCAAGGCGTGTGTTGGCTATCTCGACGATGAGTGCGGTGTTATCGAACTCGCCGCCGATGCATTTGGTCTGGCTTGCCATATAGAGTTCGCGCCGTATGTCGCGGTTGTCGAGGTCTTGCATCACGGGCAGGTAGGTGGTAGGCTTGAGGTTGAGCAGCCAGCCTTGCAGCCCTTTCTGCTCGGCATTGCGGCGCAGGATGGCTTTGGTGTCGGCGTTCAGTCCGGCGAGGAGTGCTTCATCGGTGAGGAGCATTGACCATGCGTTGGTGGCTTTGAGTACGTTCTGACCGAACTGGAGGGTGAGTTGGCTCAGTCGTGTGGTCAGTTCGCGGTAGGTCTGCTTGTCCTCGGGGCTGAGGTTGGCACCGTTGTTGGCAAAACTCTCGTAGATGTCCTCCAAGAGTTTGACCTGCTGTTTGTTGAGGCGGAGTTTGCCGCGTTGGTCATAGACGGCTTTGATGCGCTCGAAGAGTTTTTCGTTGAGGCGTATGGTGGATGAGTACTCGGACATCTTGGGGCTGAGTTCGAGTTCGATTTGCTGGAGCGTGTCGTTGGTTTCTGCGCTTGTGAGGTTGTAGAAGCATCCTGCCACGATGGAGAGCATTTCGCCGGAGGCTTCGTAGGCTTCGATGGTGTTGGCGAAGGTGGGGGCTTCGGGGTTATTGACGATGTCGTCAATCTCTTTGAGACCGCGTTTGAAAGCCTCTTCGAAGGCGGGCATGTAGTGCTCGGCTTGGATTTCGTTGAAAGGATAAGTGCCGTGCGGCGTTTTCCAGTTTTGGTAATTGAAGAAGGGGTTGTCGTTAGCCGTGGCAACCAAAATGGATGCGGCAAGTGCCATAGTCAGAAACGTTTTATTCATATTGTCAGTTTAATGAGATTTCGAAACGACGGCAAAAATACAAAAATATGCATTTATGCAAGCATTTATTACAAAAACGGACTACTTTTGTGCCCGATTATGAACGAAATTGAAATACTGAATAGTGAATTTCTGGCAGCGCAGGATCTGCCTATTTTCGATGGAATGAAGGCGGGTTTCCCCTCACCCGCAGCCGACTATGAGCACCAGTCGCTCGATTTCAACCGTGACTTTATCCGTCATCCCGAAGCCACGTTCTATGGTCGCGTCAAGGGAGATAGTATGCGCGATGCCGGTATCACCGAAGGTGACATCATCGTGGTGGACAAGTCGGCAGACATACATCATGGCGACGTGGTGTTGGCTTTCTTCAATCGTGAGTTCACCCTTAAGTTCATCGACCGTTCCCACTTGGCTGACGGCTATATCGAATTGGTACCCGCCAATCCCGCCTATCCCCGAATCCATGTTGATGCCAACGACGAGTTCACGGTATGGGGCAAGGTCACTTTCACCATCAAAGATTGGAGAACCCCATCATGTACGCTATAGTCGATTGTGACAACTGCTATGTCTCTTGCGAGCGTGTCTTTCGTCCTGACCTCAATGGCCAACCCGTGGTTGTGCTCTCCAACAACGATGGTTGCGTTGTGGCACGCTCCAACGAGGCCAAGGCTCTCGGCATCAAGGCCGGTATGCCTTATTACCAGCTGCGCCAACATTTCTCCGAACAGCAGGTGGTAGTTTTCTCCTCGAACTACGAACTCTACGGCGAACTGACTGCCCGCGTCATGAAACTGGTCTCCGACAATGCTCCCGCTGTCTATCGCTACAGCATAGACGAGGCTTTCTGTGACCTAAGAGGCATGCAACTGTGGGACTTGCGGCAATGGGGACTGGACCTGCGCGCCAAAATATTAAAATACACCGGTATGCCCGTCAGCATAGGCATTGCTCCTACCAAAACTCTTGCCAAAATGGCTTCACACTATGCCAAGAAGTTTCCGGGCTATCGCCACTGCTGTATCATAGATACCGGCGACAAACGGCATAAAGCCCTACAACATTATCCTATTGACGAAGTGTGGGGCATCGGGCGGCAATACACAGAACGCCTGCAAACCATTGGCATACAGACGGCATGGGACTTCTGTCAAATGCCTCGGCAGCGCGTGCGAAGCATGTTCAATGTGGTGGCTGAACGCACATGGTGCGAACTTAGAGGCGAAGACTGCATCTCCATTGAAGAGCTTGTCGCCAAGCAGAGTATATGCACTTCCCGCTCATTCCCGCATAATCTGACCGACTATGTGGATCTGCGTACTTCGGTCTGCCATTTCGCAGCCCGCTCAGCCGAAAAACTCAGAAAACAACATAGTGTCTGTGCTTCGGTCAGCGTCTTTGTGGATACCAATCGCTTTCGCACGGACCTGCCTCAGTATGGTGGCTCAGACACCGAACACCTGCTCACACCCGACAACGCCTCACAGGTCATCCTCGCCGCTGCCACACAATGTCTGCAACGACTCTTTCGCAAAGGATTTGCCTACAAACGCGCCGGCGTTATCCTCTCTGACATCACCGGTGCCGACACCGTGCAGACCAACCTCTTCGACTACGACAGTACACTATACCAACGCAGACACCGATTGGACCAAGCCATCGATCGCATCAATCGGCTGAACGGCAGCGAAACAGTAGTCATAGCCGCACAACAATACGCAACCAAGCCCTCAGCCGACGACAAAACTATTCAACAAGGTAAGTTCCGTGACAGCATCCGGCACGACCTGCGCTCACCCGCCTATACCACCCGCTGGTGCGACATCCTATCCTCCAACTGACAAAACATCGCTTGTGTTGACGCAAAGAACGAAAAAATAAACGGAATGCTTGCACAAACAACCTCATTCACTATATCTTTGCCGCCGTGGAAAAGCAAAAACCATTGTATCTGACCCTCTTCCGTGCATGGCACTATCTGCGTCATCGCCTTACAGCATGGAACACCGGCGGCGAGGGCATTCATTCGCCTTACCTCTTTCGATGGGTGCGTTTCAGTATGTATGACACACATGCCTATTATGCCTTTTCTCCCATTGAGAAACAGCGAATTCGCTTGTTAAACGATAAGCAGAACATTTGTCTAACAGATTATGGCACAGGTGCTTCTCGTTCCCCACAACGCCGCGTGTGCGACATAGCTACCACCTCTTTACAAAAACCTAAATATGCCCGTCTGCTCTTCCGGCTGGTTCAGTTCCTCACATCCGAACAAGACCCAAATAGGTGTCACCCGCTCAATATTGTCGAGCTGGGCACATCGTTGGGCATCACCACAGCCTATCTGGCCGCACCGCATTCGCAAAACCATGTCCTTACTTATGAAGGAAGCAAGACACTCATTGAAAAAGCACAAAGTGTTTGGAAAACACTTCAATTGAATAACATCGAAGTGATTCAAGGCAATATTGATCAAACCCTTTCCTGCTCGCTTCCGAATACCATCGACCTTGCTTACATCGATGCCAACCACTGCTATGATGCCGCCATACGCTATTTTCAAACCCTGCTGCCGTACCTGTCCCGCAAATCGGTGCTGGTCATGGACGACATCCACTATTCGCCGGGCATGCTGAAGGCTTGGCTGGAAGTCTGTCGGCACCCCAAAGTGACCACCACAATGGATCTGTATGACCTCGGACTGGTCTTCTTTGACCCCGACTATCTACCGCGAAACTATCGCTTACGCTATTAATACATTCTCTCATTGATATGAAAATCTACACAAAAACAGGCGATCAAGGGCTCACATCCCTTGCCAACGGACAACGCGTGTCCAAGGCGGACTTGCGTCTTGAATGTTATGGTACGGCAGACGAACTCAACAGCTGGGTCGGCATGGCTCATTGCCGTCTCGGTCAGCAGGAACAGAAGCAGGAGACCTGCTTTCACTGCAAGTGCGAGAAGTG
>CAMOHN010000068.1 GCA_946615455.1 uncultured Bacteroidales bacterium | reverse complement strand
CCCGCAGCACATTAACGGCATAGTTCCCCCGCCGATTATAGGGTGCAGTGAGCGTATAGGGATAATCGCTATGGGCTATACCCGAACGAATCTGATTGCGGGCTTCGCGAATCAATTCCTCACGCGACGCAAACTTTGGACTTTCGACTTTCTGCTTTTGACTTTCGTTTTTCGACTTTCGACTAATTACAAACGGCACATCGCGGTGCAGACTTCCGAATATGCGCTGCTCGTCAGACAGTTCGCGTCCCTCATACGCCCAGGTCAAGGCGGCTTGGTCGGTGTTGCAATAGTCGGCTATGGCAAGGGCGGTACAGAGAGAGAACAAGCCGTCCAAGATAAGATGGGAGTCGGTGCACAAACCTCTAATCGCCTTCTGCAAGTCGGAATAATCGTCTTCAAATACTCCCGCCTTAGGGGGCAACAATGTCCACAACCATCGTCTATCCATAGTGGGTCGAACAGGCACAGAGGTGTCGGCAAACGCGTCAATAAGCCAATCGCGGCTCTGCCGATAGTGTTCGGAGTGCTTATATTGTTCCACTCGGGCAAGGTACCCCCAATAGTCGTCCTTTTCCAAGGGTTTGCCGGCATAAGCATAACAGACATCTTGCACAAACACAAAACAACTCTGTCCATCGCCAAGAATCCTGTCGCCTGATATGCGGATATACAGGTCTTCGCCTTGGGTATAGAGCGTTATGTCGTGGTAGGGACCGTGCAACACATCCCGCAGCGTGGACGGGTATTGCCGTCCTCTCCAATTGATGCGCGCCGAAAAGACAGGGTGATTGAGCAGTGCTGTGCGAAACGCCTCAGCGATGTGCTCTTGCTCAGCGGCACCTTTTCGCCAAAGCAAGGTGACGGGAAAACGGTAGATGCCCGGAAACCAGCGAGTCATCTCCCACACCAACTGCGAATAGGGCAATAGAGGATACATCATTTTCTTGTGGCAAGCCATTGTTTGACAGGTTCTTTAGCGAACAGCACCCCATACGCCAATGCCAACACCAAGAAAGCGGGATCTATGAGCATGTGCGGCAGACAAACTAACACTACTGCACCCAAAGTTAACAAAATAGCGTAGGGCAGGCCCCAATAATGCCGCCATTTCCACAGGAGCAAAGGCAGGGGATTGAAGAGCAGCATCAAGAGGAACGCTGCACCGCCAAAGTCGCGCATGAAGAGCCATAACAACAGCAGTACGATGCCCAATAGTGTTTGCAGCCCCAACAACAGCCAATCCCAATACGGATAGCGGGTGAAGGCAAAGCCCAAAGTCAGCAGGACTATCAGCCATGCCGCCAACAAGGGTGTGAACCACGGTTCGGCATCATCCAATTCGGCTCCTTGTACGATGTCGCCCAAGTAGGTAGCAAACGGTTCGCCCCTCAGAGTCGCCTCTTGCCACACGGCAGCCAAGTCGGCAGGCACTATCAGTTTCTCGTCAAGAGGTAGTTCACGGTCGGCATTGTTGTCTGTGAAGATGGTATAACCCAATCTGATCCACGGATGGGTTGCCAGCGTGCGATAGCCAATTTCGCGGCGGGTCAGCGGGTCTAATTCGGGATTAGGAGCATAGTCAATCCGAACATCCTGCAATGCTTTTTTGACATAGCGCACCACGGTGATAGCGCAGCCGTATTTGTTCAGGTCTTGGCGCAGGAAAACACCTTTGGTAATATGGTTGTCCATTATCTCCCACAGACGCTGTTCCACCTCGGGCGGCAATGCCAAACGGTACTCGTGCACCGAGCGATTCCAGCGGCGATAGTCCTGCAAGTACTCGTCGGTAGGAATGGCGAACATGCCCATCTTGGTCTTGCCGCTGATATAACGAAACAGGTTGTCGTTTACATTCTCACCCTCGTAGGAAAAGCAATAGTCTAACCCAAAGGTCGGGCATTGCAGGCGCAGAAAGGCATGCCCCGCCGTACCTAATACATCGTCCTGCCATTCGGTAGGGTCGGCTACCATAAGGCTGACCAGCACAAAGTCCGGCGCGAGGCGGTCAATCGTATCGTGAAAACCCTGAGCGGCATTGCGTTCGGCTACAGACAGCGTGTCGTTGGACGGTGCGGCAAAAACCATGCAACCCATCCAACACAAGAGCAACGAAAGGATGTGTTTTTTCATGCCGCAAAAATAGAGTATATAAGCCGAATATCAAAAAAATAGGCAAAACTATTTTTCACAATCAGCGGCTTGCATTACTTTTGCGCGCTGTAAAACAAACACGCGACACTATGTTCATCATTGGTATTGCGGGCGGCACCGGCTCGGGCAAAACAACGGTGGTCAGGAAACTGACGGAGCGTCTTCCCAAAGGCGAAGTGACGGTCATCCCCTTGGATTCGTACTACAAAGACTCGTCACACATCCCTATGGAGGAGCGCCAGAAGATTAATTTCGACCACCCAGACGCCTTCGAGTGGCGGCTGCTCATCAAGCACTTGCAGCAACTCAAAGAAGGGCATGCGGTCGAGCAGCCGGTCTATGACTACATCACCTCGTCGCGTCTTAGTGAGACGGTGCATGTCGAACCCAGCGAAATCATCATTGTGGAGGGCATCATGACGCTGCATCACCCCAAACTGCGCGAAGAGATGGACCTTAAGGTGTTTGTCGATGCCGATGCGGACGACCGCCTTATTCGCGTCATTCAGCGCGACATTGTGGAGCGGGGGCGTACCGTTGAAGGCGTGATCGAACGCTATCAGCGGGTGCTCAAACCCATGCACGAGCAGTTCATCGAACCTTGCAAACGCTTTGCCAATGTCATCATCCCGCAGGGCGGACACAACAATGCCGCCATCAACATGATGGCCAAGTTCATCAAGCAGCAGTTGCATGAAAAATAGACAACTCTTCTCTCTCTTTCTCACCTACCTCAAAATCGGAACCTTCACCATCGGTGGAGGCTATGCCATGTTGGCGTTGGTGCAACGCGAAGTGGTGGACAAGAACGGCTGGTTGGACGAGAAGGAGTTTCTCAATATGATGGCTTTGGCGCAGGCGGCTCCCGGACTGATTGCCGTCAATAGTGCTATCTTCATCGGCCATCGGCTGGCAGGCTGGCGGGGTGTGGCAGCCTGCGTGATGGGGGCGGTCTTGCCTTCGGTGCTCATTGTGATGGGCATTGCCATGTTCCTCGTGCAATACAAGTCGCTACCCGCTGTGGAAGCAGTCTTCCGATGGGTGCGACCGGCAGTGGTGGCACTCATTGTGGCAACGGTGGTCAAACTCGCTAAACACATTTGGTAGGTATGGTCTATTGGCTGTTGTTCATCACATTCCTTAAAATCGGCTTCATCGGCTTTGGCGGCGGAATGGCCATCGTCTCGCTCATTGAGCGGGATGTGTTGCGTTACGGCTGGGCTACCGAGCAGGAGTTTGTCGATATGGTGGCACTCAGCCAGGTCACTCCCGGTCCTATCGGCATCAATTGTGCCACCTATGTGGGCTATACGGCAGGCGGTGTGTGGGGTAGTCTGTTGGCATCGGCGGGCATCGTGTTACCCTCATTGATTATCATGGGAATCATCTGTTATGTCTATGACCATATACGCGACCGCTGGCAACAGAACCCCATCTTCGTGTGGGTCATGCGCGCCATACGCCTCATAGTGGTGCTGCTCATCGCCCATGCTTCCTATATCCTGATGACACCGGCTTCGTTTCCCGACACAAGCAGTTGGGTGGTGTTTGCCGTGGTGCTGGCACTCTGCCTGCCCGACATCTTTGTGCCCGCCAAACAAGGCACACACCTGAAAAAAACAACGCAGGCACTCAGCCATCCCATCTACCTCATTCTGGCGGCAGGAGCCTGCGGACTGATTGACTATCTGTGGCACAATAGGTAGCAAAATGCTGATTCGTCTTGTTTCGTCGGAAAAAACGCCCTACTTTTGCGGGCTTGAAACAAAACGACCGGTTCTAACCTTTTTTAGATTTTGTTATGGAGGAACTTACCCCTATTCCCGCACAATACGGTGATGAGAACATCATTCACCTTGATGACCGTGAGCATATCCGTCAGCGTCCGGGCATGTACATAGGCAAGTTGGGCGACGGCAGTCACTCGGACGACGGCATCTATGTGCTCATTAAAGAGACCATTGACAACTCTATCGACGAGTTCCGCATGGGCGAGGGCAAACTCATTGAGTTGCAGGTGGCTGACGGCAAGGTGCGTGTGCGCGACTATGGGCGTGGCATACCCTTGGGCAAAATGATTGAGGCGGTCTCAGTGCTCAACACGGGTGCCAAGTACGACACCAAGGCTTTCAAGAAGTCGGTCGGTCTGAACGGCGTAGGTCTGAAGGCTGTCAATGCCTTGAGCATGCACTTTGAGGTGCAGTCCTTCCGTGACGGCAAAACACGGCGCGCCGTCTTTCGCCAAGGGCACTTGGTTGAGGATAGCGAGGTGCAGGACTATCATGGCAGCGAGAAGCGCGGCACAATCATCAGCTTTGAGCCGGACGGCAGCTATGGTTTGTTTGAGAACTATGCCTTTCGTGAGGATTACATAGAAACCATGATGCGCAACTATGCTTACCTCAATACCGGACTGACACTCAACTATAACGGAAAAAAGTTCCTGTCCAAGAACGGTCTGTTCGACCTGCTCACCGAGAACATGACAGTCGAACCGCTCTATCCCATCATCCATCTTAAGGGCGAAGACATCGAGATTGCACTGACCCACACCAATCAGAACAACGACGAGTACTTCTCCTTTGTCAACGGTCAGCACACCATCCAAGGCGGTACACACCAAGCCGCCTACCGCGAAGCCATCGGGCGTACCATCAAAGAGTTTTTCAACAAAAATCAAGACCTTGCCGACATACGCAACGGTGTGGTCGGTGCCATCGCCATCAATGTGGAGGAACCCGTCTTCGAGAGCCAGACCAAGGTCAAACTGGGTTCCAAAGACATGTCCAAAGGTGGTGTGAGCGTCAACAAGTTCGTCAACGACTTTGTCAAGCAGCAACTGGACAACTACTTGCACAAACACCCTGAGGTGGCAGAGGTTATGCTGCAAAAGATTCAAGACTCCGAGAAGGAGCGCAAAGCCATTGCCGGCGTGACCAAAGCCGCACGCGAACGCGCCAAAAAGAACCTGCTCAACAACCCCAAACTGCGTGACTGTCAGGTGCATTACAACGATCCCAAACCTGTTCGCTCGTCCAAAGATGCCGAGGACGATCTCCGACAGGACAGTTGCATCTTCATCACCGAGGGTCTTTCGGCTTCGGGCAGCATAACCAAGAGTCGTAATGTGCGCACACAAGCGGTTTTCTCACTGCGCGGCAAACCGCTCAATAGCTACGGACTGACCAAACAAGTGGTCTATGAGAACGAAGAGTTCAATTGTTTGCAGTCTGCCCTCAACATAGAAGACGGACTGGACGAGTTGCGCTATAACAAGGTCATCATTGCCACCGATGCCGATGTCGATGGCATGCACATCCGCCTGCTCATGCTTACTTTCTTCTTGCAGTTCTTCCCTGACTTGGTCAAGAAAGGACATGTCTATATCCTGCAAACACCCCTGTTCCGCGTTAAGAACAAACAAGAGATTCGCTATTGTTACAGCGAAGAGGAACGCCAGCGAGCACTTGCAGAGGTGAAGAACCCCGAGATAACCCGATTCAAAGGGTTGGGAGAGATTTCGCCCGATGAATTCAAAGGCTTCATCGGTAAGACCATCCGCCTGGACCAAGTCAGCTTGCGCAAAGAAGATGCTGTGGGCGACCTGCTCAACTTCTACATGGGAAAGAACACTACCGAGCGGCAGAGCTTCATCATCAACAACCTCGTGGTCGAAGAAGACCGCGTCGATGAATAAACATACACACAACACACACTGAAAAACATTTTTACAACACTATGAAAAAGAAAACATTGCTAATGATTTTGGACGGGTGGGGCATAGGCGAACCTACTCGTGCCAATGCCATCTATTCCACCTCCACCCCTCACTGGGATGCCATACTCAGCACTTTCCCCAACGCCCAACTGCAGGCATCGGGTGA
>CAMOHN010000067.1 GCA_946615455.1 uncultured Bacteroidales bacterium | reverse complement strand
ATAGCCACGACGCTTGTAATCCAATAGCAGTTCAATGGTACGGTTACGCCGGTCGGGGTCAAGAAATAGTTCTTCGGTCTCAGAAAAAGGAGTATGGAAATTGAAGGACACATCAGCAATATGCGGATTGGACATGACATAATCCATCACATGGGGCACATCGTCCACATTGATGCGGTTGATAACCATGTTGACCGACACCTTGCGTCCGGCAGCGGCAATATGCTCTTCCAAGCGCCGAAAAGCCCCTGCGCCACGAATGGCATCGTGCATCTCCCCCACTCCGTCCAACGACACCCATACCTGATCGGCGTGGCTGTTAGCAAAAGGCAACTGCGCATTGGTGGTGATGGTGACCGACCAAAAACCTATCTCGTGCGCGAGGTCAATCACGTCGTCTATGCGTTTGTCACCGTCCTGCCAAAGGTAGAGTTCGCCGCCCTCAAAATCCACATAGCGGCTGCCTTCGTCATAGCAGTACTGCAACTGACTGCGTATCTGTTCATAGGTCTGTACACGCGGTTCGGCAATGGCATAAACCGAGCAGTGACGACACTTGAGGTTGCAGCGATCCAACAGAAAAATGACCGATTGCAAGGGCTTGCGTCTGCCCGCCAAAGCGCGTACATACCACCAGCCAAGGTAACACAGATGACCCACACTCACGCCCATAGCTGCAACAGGTAAAGAGTAATCTTGACAATCATCAGCAGCAAGCAGAAGCCCGTATTAACATTGCGCATGGCATACCAGCGCAACAGGTAGTAGCGGTTACCCTGTTCCACCTTGTCCCAATTGTCCATCGGACCCAACCAACGATGAGGATGGTCGGTATCGACCGGCTCGCGGCGGGCAAACTTAATCATCGCCCACATCACCCAGCAAGCCTGCGGAAAGACCAGCAGCACTGCCAGATAGGCAGGGTGGATATAGCCCGTCAGCACACAGACTACCACCAACACAAAAGGCAGATAGAGGAACAGTGCATAAGCTGCCAGACCTGCACGGTCGGTCTTCAAGAGCACAGCCAGCGTCTTCTTGTGCGACACATCGTCCACATGCCGTTCAACAAACGAATGGGTATAGAGGATGTTGGTCACAAACAGCCCGATGGCGATACCCAGCGCAAGTATGTGCCAAGCAAAGCCCGTTTGAGCCGTATAGAGTGCCCCGCAGGCGGATTCATACACACCGCACAACAGGCACGGACCAAAGCAAATGCCTATGACCAATTCGCCCAAACCATGAAAACCCAATTTGAAAGGCGGAGCCGAATAAAAGAAGCATAGTATAGCGGCTATGGCAGCAATGACAACCAGTGTCCAGTCCATATCGCGGACAAAAAAGATAATCGCTCCGCACACAATAGCCAAGCCGAAGAATACGACGATAGCCGCTTTGAGTTGCCCAACGGTGGTCGAGCCGTCACGCAGGTAGGGATACTTATCCGTAAAGGCTTGCTCACCCTCCTTGCGCAGGTGCTCGCGGTAGGACAACAACTCGTCTTGATAGTCAAAATAGTCGTCCAACAGATTGCCGCCAAGGTGAACCAGACATACGCCCACCAGTGCCAACAAGCCTAACCACATATTAAAACCTTCTACGCCCAGTGCCATCACAATAGCCAAGAGGCTGGGCATCAAGTTCTGTGGAGCGGCAAACGAGCGGCTATTATACAGCCATTTACGAATCAGTCCCATCGTTTTTGTGTTTTAACGGGGCAAAAGTAAAACCTTTTTTGTGTCCGTCAAAACAGAAAATTCCCCACTGTATGCACCACATACGCCATCAGCCATGCCACCATCAGCGAATTGACCACCGAAAAGGTTGCCCACTTCCAATTGGTTTCACGGCGAAGTGTAGAAATGGTTGCCACACACGGGAAATAGAGCAATATGAACACCAACAGCGCATAGGCAGTCACCGGGGTGAGGGCTGTCAGACTCAAATCATTGCCAAAAAGTATAGCAAAAGTGGCTCCGATGGTCTCCTTGGCAGGCACACCGGTGAGCAGGCACACCGATAGTTTCCAGTCAAAGCCCAAGGGACGCATTACCGGTTCTATGAACTTTCCCACAGCTGCCAGCCACGAGGACTCGATGTGCTCAAGGTCGTGTGCAGGGAAATACTGCAAGAACCATATCACCACCGAGGCTACCAACACAACGGTCGAAATCTTTTTCAAAAAGTCACTCACACGATACCATATATGTCTGCCTATACTATCTGCCTTGGGCATGTGCAGGTCGGGCAGTTCGTTAATCAGCACATCCGACTCTACGCGAAACCACCGCGTGCGCTTCATGAGGAAGGCAAACAAGAAACTCAGTACGATACCCAACAAATAGATTGAGCCTAAGACCAATGCCTGATGATGCGGAAAGAACATTCCAATCAACAATATATAGACCGGCAAGCGTGCCGAACAACTCATAAAGGGAATCATGAGCATGGTCAGCACGCGGTCTTGGGGATAACGGATATCTTTGGCAGCCATGATGGCGGGCACATTGCAGTCGAAGCCCATCAGCATGGGTATGAAACTGCGTCCATGAAGCCCTACACTATGCATGACACCGTCCATGAGGTATGCCACGCGAGCCATATACCCCGTGTCCTCCATCACCGAAAGAAAGAAAAACAGCACAATGATATTGGGCAGTGCCGTTAGCAGCGAGCCGACACCTTGCACTATGCCGTCAGCCAACAGACTCTCCCACCACGAAGCGGGCAACACACTTGCCAACCAATCATGCAGGGCATCCACACCCGTTTGCAACAAGTCTTGCAACGGATTGCCTATGGCAAAAGTCGCCCAAAAGACCACGCACAAGATGATTGCTAATATAGGAAACCCCGTCAGCGGCTTGGTCATCAGGCGGGTCAGTCGCTCCTGCCACGGGGCAGTATCTCGTTTGGGGTGCTGCAAAGTCTCGTGCAACACACCCTGCACATAAGCACGATAGGCTTGTTCGTCCTGCTGTTCCCAACCATGTACCACGGGACGGGCTTGACTGCGGGCACGCATAGCCACCTCACATAACAATGCCGGCAGACGGTCGGCATCATCCTCGGCGGTAAGCAGCACTACCGGTACACCTATCAACTCCTCCATTCGATGACAATCCAATCGGTGTCCCGTTGCCAACAACTGCTCATATCGCACAATGCCAACAACCATATGGTGGGCATGTTCCACCAACGAGGGAATCTGCATCAGACTCTGCTCCAAGTCCATGGCATCCACCAACTGCAAAACCACATCGTGGTTCTCGGCATCCATATCCTCATGAGTGGGGTGCATGTCATAGTGCAACAGCACCTGCTCCTTGCCCGTATAATGCGTGGCACGGGCTGCCAAGTACTCCGCCAACTGCGCAGCACCCGCTGCGCGGCTGCCCACCACCGCAACTTCTATCTGTCTTTTCATAGTCGTTCTATTCCAAAAAAAGCGGACAAAGGTAGGTCTATGCAGCCAATGCGGCAATCCCCAAAAGTGGGGAAATTGCCGCGTAATTTGGACATATAAAAAAACTGCCCTACTTTTGCGCGCTTTTACGGCTCACAGTCTATAAACTAACGAAACACACACCCTATGAGCAAAAATTTAGTCATTGTTGAGTCCCCTGCCAAGGCCAAAACCATCGAGAAGTTCCTCGGCAAGGACTATCATGTACTCTCTTCCCAAGGCCATATACGCGACATCGACAAAGACGGCAAGAATAGCATAGGCATTGATTTTCAGAACAACTATGCTCCTCATTATGCCATCGACCCGCAAAAACATCGCTTGATAGCAGAACTGCAAAAAGCCGTCAAGTCATCAGACAAAGTTTGGCTTGCCAGCGATGAAGACCGCGAGGGAGAAGCCATTGCCTGGCACCTGCAACAAGTGCTTAATCTGCCCAAGGACGAGACCAATCGTATCGTCTTCCACGAAATAACCAAGACCGCCATTCAAGAGGCCATTGCCCACCCGCGACAGATTGACTACCACTTGGTTAATGCCCAGCAGGCACGCCGCGTAGTGGATCGCATAGTGGGCTATGAACTCAGTCCTGTCTTGTGGCGCAAGGTAGCCACAGGTCTCAGTGCCGGGCGCGTACAGTCGGTGGCAGTGCGCCTGATTGTGGAGCGCGAACGCGAGATAGAAGCCTTTGCTCCCACGGCGCAATACCGTATCACAGCGGACTTTACAGGCAAAGATGCCAACGGCAAGTCTGTCACCCTGCACACCGAACTGAACCACCGTTTTGCCACGCACGAAGATGCAGAAGCCTATCTGCAAGCCTGCGCCAACGCCGACTTTAGCATCCGCACCATCGCACACAAACCTTCCAAGCGCACCCCCGCTCCGCCTTTCACCACCTCGACCTTGCAACAGGAAGCAGCACGCAAACTGCATTTCTCGGTCAGCCGCACCATGCGTCTGGCGCAGTCGCTCTATGAAGCCGGACACATCACCTACATGCGTACCGACTCGGTCAACCTCTCATCGCTGGCCATAGGCACTGCCAAACAGGTCATTGAGGACACCTACGGAGCCGACTACCACAAGGCACGCCAATACCACACTTCCACCAAAGGAGCACAAGAAGCACACGAAGCCATCCGACCCACCTATATCGCCACAGAAACCGCAGGCGACAACAACGACCAACGCCGTCTCTACGACCTCATTCGCAAACGCACTCTCGCCTGCCAAATGGCTGATGCACAGATTGAGAACACCCGCATCGAGGTGGCTGCCGACGGACTGCAACACCTGTTTGTGGCTACAGGCGAAGTCGTCTTGTTCGACGGTTTCATGCGCGCATACATACAAGGTGCTGACGACGAAGAAACCGAGAACACCAAGGCTTTGCCGCGCATGAACGAGCAGACTGCTTTGCTGGCAAAAACCGTCATGGCACGACAGTCGTTCACCAAGGCACCGATGCGTTTCACCGAAGCCTCGCTAGTCAAACGCATGGAAGAGTTGGGCATCGGACGACCCTCTACTTACGCTGCCACCATCGAAACGATCCTGCAACGAAACTATGTCCACAAAGGTGATGTGCAGGGCAAGCAGCGTACAGTGGACTGCCTGACCCTCAAGCAAGGACAAATCACGACAGAAATACAGACCGAGACCTACGGACAAGACAGCGGCAAGTTGTTGCCAACCGACCTCGGACAATTGACCAACGATTTTCTCGTTGAACATTTCCCCGAAATACTCAGTTATGACTTCACAGCCAAAGAGGAGGAGCAGTTTGACCGCATAGCCGAAGGCAAAGCCGACTGGGTTGAGTCGGTGGACACTTTCTACCACACTTTCCATCCTGCCATTGAGCGCGTGCCCAAAGGCAAGATGCAAGGCCGCTACTTGGGCGACGACCCTACCACCGGACAACCCGTCTATGCCAAGGTCAGCCGTCTGGGACCGTGCGTACAGATCGGCTCGGCACAAGACAACGAAAAACCTCGCTTCGCCTCGCTCAAAGACGGACAATCGCTCTTCACCATCACCTTGCAGGAAGCCTTGCAGCTGTTTGACAAGCCTCAAGCCGATCCTATGACGCTGGACGGCAAACCCGTCACCTTCGGCACCAGCCGCTTCGGACCTTACGCCCGCTATGAGGGACAGTTCTACTCACTGCCCAAAGGCAAAACGGCTGACAACATCACCCTTGACGAGGTCAAACAACTCATTGAAGAACATGCTCAACGCATGAAACCAATCTATGAGTGGGGCGACCTGCAAGTGCTCCAAGGACGATACGGACCCTATATCAAAGAGGGAGACAACAACTACCGCATGCCCAAGTCGGTGGACATCAACACCCTCACCGAAGAACAATGCCGACAACTGATCAGCAACCAAAAGCCCACCAACACCAAAAAGGGCAAGAAATAAACCATCGTTTGACCTTATTATAGCAGTTATATAACAACATGTTTTTGGAAATTCTCAAATCCAAAATCCACCGTGTTACGGTGACCGAAGCCGACCTCAATTATGTCGGTTCCATAACCATCGACGAAGACCTGATGGACGCAGCCCGCATT
>CAMOHN010000066.1 GCA_946615455.1 uncultured Bacteroidales bacterium | reverse complement strand
CCTAAACAGGTGATGGCGACGGTCAGTCCCGTCATCGAAGCCGTGGTGTCGCCGCCAACAAGGTCCACTCCGTAGTGTTCGCATGCTAAGCGGATGCCTGCCATCAGTTCGTCGGTCTCCTCCACCGAGAATCGCGCCGAGATACCTAATCCGACCGTAATCTGCGTGGGCGTGCCGTTCATGGCATAGATGTCCGAGAAATTGACCACTGCGGCTTTGTAGCCCAGGTGTTTGAGGGGGACATACTCCAAGTTGAAGTGCACCCCTTCCAACAATAGGTCGGTAGTCATGAGCACACAACTGTCGCCAAAGTGCATGACGGCGGCATCGTCGCCCACCCCACGGCGGGTGGAGGGTTGGAGGGGGGTCAGGTTGTCGGTCCAATGCTTGATAAGACCGAACTCACCCAAGGTTTGTATGGCTGTACGTGTCATAGTAGTAACATTTTTTTTCGGCGGCAAAAGTAGTGCATTCGGTGTGAAGATATGCCAAAAATGGCAAAAATAATTTCCTCAACCGAAAAAAGCGGGTAACTTTGCGGCTCTATCAATACTATCCGTATGACCAGCGAATTACCCAGTGCACTTTTGGAACAAGCCGTTCAGCAGATGAACACCCTTCCCGGCATCGGCAGGAAGACCGCCATACGCCTGACGCTCAATCTATTGCGCCGTGACGCAAAGGAGGTAGAAGCATTTGCCGGCTCGTTGCTACGGCTCAAGCAGGAGGTTCACTATTGTCGTTTGTGCCACACCATTTCGGACTCCGAGGTGTGCAGTATCTGCTCGTCGCACAGCCGTGACAAACACACCGTGTGCGTGGTGGCAGACATACAGGATGTGCTCGCCATTGAGAACACGGGGCAGTACAACGGTGTGTATCATGTGCTGGGCGGTGTCATCTCGCCCATGGACGGCATTGGTCCGGGCGACATTGAGATAGGCTCGCTTGTGGAGCGCATGAAGACCGAACCCGTCAGAGAAGTCATCTTTGCCCTACCCGCCACCATGGAGGGCGACACCACCGGTTTCTACATCCACAAGCGGCTGCAAGAGGTGCCGCCCCGTGACGATGGAACCACCATCAAAGTCAGTCAGATAGCACGCGGCATAGCGGTGGGCAACGAGCCGGAATATACCGACGAAGTGACCCTCGGACGCGCCATCCTGAACCGCCAACCACTCTGATACTCTTTAGACCAAATAACTCATTTATACATTTCCCCATTATGAACAAGAAACAGATTGTCCGCCAACTCAATTTCTACTACTATGGTTGCATGGGTCTCACCGTGCTAACCGCAGCCATCATGTATCTACTCATCAGCAAAGGGCTGTTCACCCCTATAGACCCCAATCAAGGTATAGGTACTACGATACAGACCGTGGCAATTGCCACCACGCTCTTTATGATACCTGTCGGGCTGTTTACATTCAAGAAGCAATGCCGCCACATCCGCCTGATTGAAGACGAGACCAAGCGTGAGCGACTCTATGTGCAGTCCGCCAAACTGCGCATCCTTGCCATTGGCATTCCCTTGATGGCCAACATCTTTTTCTACTATATGATGGGCGGCTACCAAAGCATGATATGGCTGGCAGCCATTACGGCTATTGCGCTTTATTTCTGCAAGCCCAACGAACGCAAGATTGACCTTGAACTGCAAAGCGATGAAGATAGCTATTGATTTTGACGGCACCATTGTCACCCATGCCTATCCCGACATAGGCAAGCCCATTCCCTTTGCCATTGAGACCCTCAAACGGCTGCAACAGGTCGATCATCACCAGCTCATTCTTTGGTCGTGTCGTGAGGGCGAGTTGCTGCAAGCCGCCGTGGACTACTGCCGTGAGCGGGGCGTGGAGTTCTATGCCGTCAATAGTGACGACCCCGAGGATGTGCCCACCGACGGCTTCGGCTCGCGCAAACTTAGGGTGGACCTTTTCATAGACGACCGCAACCTTGGCGGACTGCCTGACTGGGGAGTTATCTACGAGATGATTCCCTCCGGCAGACCCTTTACCCCCTTCCAAGCCGCTCCGCCTAAGAAAAAGGAAGGCTTTCTACAACGTCTTTTCGGTGAATAAGCCATGCTCACTCTCCGCAAAATCGAACCCGCCGACTTGCCCTTGCTTTATGTGTGGGAGAACGATTCTGCCTCTTGGGCAGATGGCAGCAACCACAATCCGCTCAGCCGGCAAGACCTGCGCAACTACTTGGAGCAGACCACAGGCGATATCTACCGTGACGGGCAACTGCGACTGGTCATTGATGTGACCGACTCGGATGGCACTTTGCCGGTGGGTTGCATTGACCTATTCGACTTTGAGCCGCGCAACCTGCGTGCCGGCATAGGCATCTATGTGGCTCCCCATTACCGCCGTCAAGGCTATGGTGCCGAGGCGATGAAGCGCCTGATGGACTATGCTTTCGCTTTCTTACACTTTCGCCTTGTCTATGCTTTTGTCTCGACCGACAACACCGCCAGCGAGCGTCTCTTTGACCGTCTGGGTTTTCAGTCCTCGTCCGTACTGCCCGCCTGGACACGCGAACACGATGCCCGCCTGTGGCTGAAAAACAACGAGAACCCGTTTTCCAATGATTAACAACGATAACGAAACAACCTATACTGTTATGAAACATCTATTTACAACCCTCATCCTGCTTGTCGCCGTGAGCGTGCAAGCCATGCAGATTCGCCAAGTGGAGCCACTCTGCTGGTGGACCGACATGCACACCCCGCTGACCCTCATGCTACACGGCGAAGACTTGGTCAGCAGTACCGTGACCGTTCAACGCCTCAACGGCAAGCGCGTTGTGAAAGGTGACTGCACCGGTCTGCGCGTCACAGGACAGCACAATGCTTACTCGCCCAATTATCTGTTTCTTGACCTTGAGGTCAACGAGCCGGGTACCTACCGCATCACCCTGAGCAAAGCGGGACGCAAAGTGAGCACAGACTATGTCATAGCCGAGCGTCGTCAAGGCAGCCGTGAGCGCCGATCCTTCACCTCGGCGGACTGTGTGTATCTGATCATGTCCGACCGCTTTGTCGATGGCGACCCCACGAACAACACCGTCAGCACCATGAAAGAGAAAGGTGACAAGCAGAACATCCACGGTCGCTGGGGCGGCGACATACAGGGTATCATCAACAGCCTCGACTATATCCGCCAGACCGGAGCGACCGCCATCTGGCCCACTCCGCTACTGGAGGACAACGAAGCCGCGTGGAGCTACCACGGCTATGCCTGCTCCGACTACTACCATATTGACCCGCGCTACGGCTCGAACGAGCTGTACCGACAAATGGTGCAAACAGCGCATCAAAAAGGACTGAAAATCATCATAGATATGGTGCCCAACCACTGCGGTGCAGGACACTGGTGGATGCAGGACCTGCCCTACAAGGACTGGGTCAATCAGTTCCCCACCTTCACCAACACCTGCAATGCCTTCTCTGCCAACTACGATGTCAATGCCTCTGCCTACGACCGCGAGTTGAGCAATCGAGGGTGGTTCGACACACCGATGCCCGACATGAACTTGGACAACGAGGATCTGCTCAAGTACTTCCAACAATGGGCTATCTGGTGGGTGGAGTACGCCGACTTAGACGGTTTGCGCGTGGACACCTACCCCTATATAGGCAAGCACGCTTCGGCACTGTGGACCAAGGCTATACGCGATGAGTATCCCAACCTCAACATCGTGGGTGAGTGCTGGACCCGTCCCGCCTCGGCTGTGGCTTACTGGCAGTCGGGCACCAAGAACTATGACGGCTACGACTCAGGGCTGCCCTCGGTCATGGACTTCCCCGTGGAAGAAGCCATCCGTCAGGCACTGGAGAACGATGGTAACTACTGGGGCGGCGGAATGACCAAGGTCTATGATGCCGTGGCAATGGACTATCTCTATGCCGATGTCAATCAACTGTTGCTCTTTGTGGGCAACCACGACATGGACCGTTTTGCCGATGTAGTAAAGGATAACGACCTTCGCCGTGTGCGCCTTGGGCATACATTGGTGGCCACCCTGCGTGGCATACCGCAAATCTTCGCCGGTGACGAGTACGGCATGCGCTCATCGGACATGAGCCAAGGTCACTCGACCCTGCGCATGCCCTTACCCAAAGCAGACACACTGCCCGAGGTACAGCGCCAACTATATGACTATGTGAGCCGTCTCTACCGCTGGCGGCAGACTGAACCGCTCATTCACACGGGCAAGACCATGCACTTCCTTGACCGTGGCAACACCTATGCCTTCTTCCGCTATGACGAGCAAGGTGCCGTCTTTGTTTTTGTCAACGGTACGGAACAGACCAAGATCATTCCCACCGACCACTACGCCGAGTTGCTCAATCGCTACAACCCCGTCGGTCACGAGGTGCTGACCGGCGAGCGTGTGGACCTGAGCCGCACCGACCTCAGCGTGGAGCCCTTGGGTAGTCTGGTGGTCAAACTGACCCGATAAGTCCTCTATGCGCGTCATCCATTTGCTCTCCAACAAGGTCTGGGGCGGCGGTGAGCAATATGCTCTGAACCTGATACAAGCCCTTCGGGCAGCGGGTCACAGCGTCAAGGCTGTGACCCGTCCCTTGCCTGCCATCACAGGGCGCTTGCAACAATCGGGCATAGGCTATACCACCATGCGTTTGGGTGGGGCATGGGACATGGGCAGTGCCTGCCGTCTTGCCCGTGTGCTCAATGCCGACCGACAGGACACTGTGGTGCATGTACATAATTTCAAGGACGCTTTCACTGCAGCCTTTGCCCGCCTGTTAAGCCGCCGAAAGAACATACGCATCGTCATGACCCGCCACTTGGTCAAACCGGCTAAAAACACCCAGCCCTATCGGTGGCTGTATGGGCAGATAGATGCACTTATCTTCGTCTCCCGCTTGGCGCAACAGGCCTTTCTGAGCACACAGCCTAACACAAACACAGACCGGATGACGGTCGTCCACAATGCCATCCGCATACCCGATACCGTGCAGCCCGCTGACCTGCACAGTCTATATGGCATACCACAAGGTCGTACCATCGTGATGTGCCACGGACGCCTGTCACCCGAAAAAGGGATTGAACATCTGCTCGATGCCATAACCAAAGCGCACACCTCCACACACTTGGTCATAGTAGGTTCGGGTTTAGAAGCCTACACACGCTCACTTCGCGACACTGTGCAGACGCTCAAACTGAACGACCGTGTCACCTTTGCGGGCTTCCAAGACAAGATCTTTCCCCTCATTGCCGCTGCTGACATAGGCGTTATGCCTTCGGTAGCACAAGAATCATTCGGACTGGCGGCATTGGAATATATGGCCATAGGTAAACCTGTCATCACCACCGACAATGGTGCCCAGTCCGAGTTCATCACCGATGGGCAGACGGGTCTGCTGGTGCCGCCTGCCAACCCCTCTGCACTTGCACAAGCCATCAACCGGCTTGATGACGATGCCGCTCTTAGGCATCGTTTGGGCACAGCGGCACAAAAAAAAGTGTCGCAACAACTCGGTTACGACACTTTCTTTGCTGCCATCACTGCCGTCTATAACGGCGTGAGTTCTGCAAAATGAAATCGTTGCGCTGCACCTCCTGAATATAAGCACGGATGGATTTCTGCAATTCGGGAATGACATTGGCATCTTCCTTGCGCAGCAGCGTTCCGCCCTTGCCTATCTTGGACGAGGTTGTCTGGTACTTGGGCTTGACCAGTTTAAAGCGGATGTGGTCAAAGTCCTGTCCATAGACATCCAACCCCAGTTTGAGCGGTTTGAGTAGCGATATATGGTAGTTGAACGAGCCGTCCAACTGCTGCTTACCGCCCACGCCGGCACGGTACTTGTCCATGGCGAGCATGAAGGGGAAGATCTCCACTTGGTTGTTTCTGACCAGCACCTCTACGCTGAGGCTGTCTATTCGGTTGCGCGTTTTCTTGGAGAACATGAGCAGTTTGGCTATTTCGGAGAAAGTCTCTCCGTCCAGCAGGACGAGGTCTTCGCCCCTTAGCCATGCGCCGGCATTGACCGAAGGCAGATCGATAGACATGTCGCTCTTTAGGCGCAGTTGGGCAGCGGCTTCCAATCCTATCGAGCCGTCAAACGAACGCAACATAGGCATCACCGAGTCC
>CAMOHN010000065.1 GCA_946615455.1 uncultured Bacteroidales bacterium | reverse complement strand
GCCTATTTATGAAGTCGAAGTGCTCGTCCCCGGCGAACTGATGGGTGACGTGATGTCTGACATCAATGGCCGTCGCGGTATGGTATTAGGTATGGAAGCCGAGAAAAACTTCCAACGCCTCAAAGCCCTCGTTCCGTTGGCAGAGATGTCGTCCTATTCGACCACACTGTCCAGCCTCACCGGAGGTCGTGCCACATTCACAATGCACTTCAAGAGCTACGAACTGGTACCGGCCGATGTACAAGACAAACTCATCAAGGCTTACGCCGAGAGCCAGAAAGAAGACGAATAATGACTTCCTAACCGAAGACTTATAGTCTTTTCATAAGTCACTCCGCCTCCTTTATGCGCTGTTTTGCTAAACGCAGAAAGGGAGGCGGAGTTTGTTTAGTCACCTAACACCTTATTCAACTTTTCAATGTCTTTCAATATGAAAAAACACCTCTTTTGGATTCTTTGTCTGACCATTGCTCTGCCCCTCACCGCCCAAGACTATGACGAACAACCCACCATCGGGGACAACTGCACCAGCATATTGGTAGCCCCGGGCGCGTCAGACGATGGCTCTGCCATCACCAGTCATACCTGCGACTCGTGGTATCGCACATGGATGCGCTGGCTGCCGGCAGTCGAGTATAAGAACGATACGCTGGTAGATGTCGTTACCGGCAATATGCATACCGAGTACCCGGGTAGCCGTGACGGTGTCAAAGTGACCGGACAAGTACGACAGAAAGCGGGACGCACTTTCCGCGTGTTGGACACCGCCTATCCCTGCATGAACGAAAAACAATTAGCGATGGGTGAGACTACCTATGGCGGCAAGGACACGTTGCGCAACAGCAAAGGGTTGCTTATGATTGAGGAGTTGCAACGCCTTGCCTTACAACGGTGCAGTACTGCCCGTGAGGCTATCCTCTACATGGGCGAGTTGGCATACGAATATGGCTATCGTGACGGAGGTGAGTGCCTGACCATCATCGACCCCAACGAGGCGTGGATTTTTGAGATTCAGGGCGAAGGTCCTGACCAAATTGGTGCTGTATGGGCAGCCTGCCGCATTCCCGACAACGAGGTGTGCGTGTCAGCTAACATCAGCCGTATCGGCAGTCTCGCTCCGCTGGCCGAACCTAAACCTGTCAAGGTGAAGAAAAACAAGAAAGCACCCTACCAACCTCTTGTGAGCGACAACGTGATGGCTTCCGCCAATGTCTTTGCCGTGGCTCGTAAATTAGGGCTGTGGGACGGCAAAAGCGAGTTCTCCTTCTGGCGGGCATACAGTGGTGCTAACTACGCAGGCGAGATGAAGAACTATTCCACACGCGAACTCTTCGTCTTGCAGCAACTGGCTCCATCGCTCGGTTTGAATAGCGACATGGACGAATTACCGCTCAGCGTCCGTCCGGACCAACCGGTTACCGTCAAAGAGGTCAATCGCCTTCTCGGCTCATACTATGAAGGCACCAACATAGACCTCACCCAACTCATGCGTGTTCCTAAAAAGGGTAGACAGTTGTTTAGTCAAACCAAGTGGGAAGACAAAGACAGTATTGTTTCTCCTTTTGCCAATCCGTGGATGCGTTTCGACGAAATTAGCGCCTACTATGCCATGACCGGCGACGAGCGGTTCGACTGGGTACGCACCATCGCCGTTCCCCAGTGCGCCTATTCAACCATCATCCAAGCGCGCAAAGGCATGCCCGACGCTATCGGCGGTGTGTGCTGGATGTCTCTGGACAATCCCGGACAAAGCCCGCGCTTCCCCATCTTTGCCGGCACTACCGACCTGCCGCAGATGCTCAAAATCTGCGGTCAGCACCGCTATCGCGAGGACTGTCTGTTGTGGCATTTGCGCCGAACCAATAAACTCTCTGCCGTGCGTTGGGGCATCTGCCGCAAGACGCTCGAACCCGCTCGCGAACGCTTCCTTGACAAAGGATTGCGCGAACTGCCTTTCATTGAGAAAACCTATCAAGAAATGGCTGCCGAACAGCCCGAACAAGCTACCGCACTCCTCAACGACTATACGGCCGACTTCGTCGGAGCCGTCGTGCTGCGTTGGGACGAACTCTACTTGTCCTACTGGCGCAAGTTCTGGGCAGGGTTCTGATATAAAAATAACAAGTCGTCCAGCTGAACAATCAAGCTACGACTAATTGCAGGGCATGGTGCAGACATTGAACTCGGCAACTGCCCGTGAAATGGAGCAAGATACCATCGGTCTCGACCAATAGGTGCTTGCTCGTTTCTATTTTGATGTCTTTTCCTGTCAGGCTATGCACAAATGGTATATCGGTCAGCCGACCGTTGAATAATCGGGGCAAAGCCCGAAGAATTTGGCGAAAAGTAGGTTTGGCAACCAGCATACCATTCAATACCCCGTCCGTCGGATCGGCTGTCGGATTTTGGCGGATACCACCGCCCGAATAAGGACCATTGCCTATGTTCATTGTGTATAGTGAACCATCGTATCGTGCCTCTCCGTCTTCCTTCCAATTCATGGGTAGTGGTTCACCGTCGGCATATATGGTCATCGGAATAGGTTGTTGCTTACGAAGTGCACGGAACAAACCGAACAGGTAATTGATGGCATGTGACCCTATATAGGGTTTAAGCTTGTCGGCATAGACACATGTGAGCGGATCAACCCCAAAGCCGATGGAATTGACAAAATATCGATGGTAGGTCTCTCCGTTGCGGTAAAAAGTAAGACAACCAATGTCCAAAGGGTGAGCCTTCCCCGAGAAAAAGCGGTCTAACGACCGGCGGTAATGCTTGTCCAACTGCCAGTAACGTGCAAAATCATTTCCCGTACCCCGTGGCATCAGACCAATCTGCACTTGCTGCCTATCCTCGGGTGTAATGTTGGCAGTCATGATGCCGTTAATTGCCTCGTTGAGCGTTCCGTCTCCTCCCAATATGAGTAAACGGCGAAAACCGTCCTCGACTGCTTGGCGAGATAATTCGACAGCATGACCTGCATATTCTGTAACCTGATAACTAAATGCTTCCTGCCGGCGACGTAATAACTCAAATAGGTATAGCCGTTGCCTGCGCAGTGCTTTTTGACCTGAATAAGGATTGATTAGTACAAAGAGTGGGGACATATTTTTTCCTTTTTGACGCAAATGTAAACTGTTTTTCTGATAAAAAGTGTTTTGTCTTTGTTTTTCCCGCTTTTTTCTATGTACCTTTGCGGTCTATTAAACATTCGTGTGAATTATGGAGGCCTATTTTGAAGAATTACCCATTGCTATCACTATTAGTGATTGCGATGGCAATATACTGGATATGAATCAACACTCTGCCGATGTCAATAGCCATGGGCAAAAGATTATCGGGAAGAACCTCTACGAATGCCATCCTCCTCATGCCGCCGAAATTCTTCGCCGGCTCTATGCCAACGAAGAAAAGAATGTCTATACCATCGAGAAGAACGGCATCAAGAAACTCATCTACCAAACGCCATGGTACAAGGACGGCAAGTTTGCCGGACTCATCGAGTTCTCCATGGAAATCCCATTCGACATGCCTCACCACATCCGCACACCAAAAGTATGAGACCAAAATCAATATGATTTCATTAGAACATATATCCTCTGTTAGCACAGTCCTTGTCGGAACATATAAAACAACAAGACTGGATTTATTAACCAGTTGATCTGTTTGAGCAATATGGAGAATCTAAATGCCGTCTTTATCAACGAAGGTATGCCGCTGGGCGAACGTCTTCAAAAACTCAACCAAATAGTTAACACATATTGAAGATGAGAAGAACAACAATTATAATATCCTTGCTATTTCTATTGAGCCATGCTGCGTCAGCGCAGGTGAGTTACGCCTATGTGGAGCGCGATTCGACGCTGTATCTGGATGTCTATCAACCAGCAACATCTCCAAACGGCTATACCGTCCTGCACATGTTCGGCGGTGGTTACTACACCGGCTCACGCCGCCATCCGTGGGACTCAACCTATTGCCGACAACTAACCGACTGTGGTTACACTGTGGTAGCTATTGATTATCGCCTCGGTATGAAGAACCTCAAGACCGCAGGTTTTGCCGGTTTGGAGGCATTGGCAAACGCCATGTTTATGGCAGCCGAAGACTGTGCAGCGGCCATCGCTTACCTTGATAAGCACCACCAAAACCTCTCGATTGACATGTCCAAAATCATTCTTGAAGGTTCGTCGGCAGGAGCCATCACGGCATTGCTCATCGACTATGGCCGCTGCAACGACTTGCCATACGCCGCAGAATTGCCTAAGGATTGGAAGCCCGCCGCCGTGGTGGCTTACAGCGGAGCCATCTATACCCGACAAGGCAAATTGACATGGGCTCAACAACCTGCACCCACTTTGCTCTTTCATGGCACAGTAGATGGAATAGTACCTTATAAATCCATCGTCTTCGGCAAACGCGGCATGTATGGTGCCGATGCCCTTGTCAAACATTTGGACAAGAACGGCTATCCCTATGCTGTCTATCGCTTTACAGACCTCGGACACGAAGTGTGCTTTGCCGGCCCAAAGACCGTGGACGAACTCAATCTGTTTGTCAAGCACTATGTGGTACAGCAGCGTTACCTATGGCAAGACATCACCCTGCGCGACAAGGACTTCCAGCCCACCGAGAATAGCCGAAAAACCGCCAAACAACTATATAAAGAAAATCAATATTAAGAACCTCTATTTTGAAATAATCTTCTGAATAACAACCAATAAATCAATCGCCACTATGAGAAAAATTGTTTATCTCTTTATGGTCATGCTGCTCTGCATGCCAGTCTTTGCCGGCTCCAAGAAAAAAGCTGACAAAGACACTGAACTATTCCGCTATGAGTTAGAGTGCGCTGGCAACGGCACGCAAGGCACCTACTTGGTCAAGGTGTGGAGTTACTCCAAAAACAAAAAAGTCGCTACCGAACAGTGCATGAAGAATGCCGTTCACGGAGTTATCTTCAAGGGCTTTACCGGCGGTGACGGCTGTGTGGCACAGCGTGCCCTGGCTGCCCGTGCAGGTGTTGAGCAAGAGTATGCCGACTACTTCAAGACTTTCTTTGGCGACAAAGGAGAGTACTACAAGTATGTGTCCACCACCTCTGCTCCTACTGAAATCGTTAAGGTGGGTAAGCAGTACAAGGTCGGTATGATTGTGTCCGTCAAAAAAGACGAATTGCGCAAAGCCCTTGAACAAGCCGGTGTAATCCGTTCGTTAGGTTCAGGCTTTTGATTTACAACTTAATATATAACAAGCTCTATGAAAAAGCAGAACATTCTTCTTTTGTTGGCGGGTATAGCAATGCTGAGCCTGTTGGCTTCTTGTGGCTCGCAAAAGTCGCAAGCCTACTATGACTACGACAGCCGTGTCATCGGCACCGAGTTGGACGGCTCGTACACCATTCGTGCTTGGGGGCGCGCCCGCAATGCAATGGATGCATATGAGCAAGCCCGCAAGAACGCTGTCTATGATGTCATATTCAATCAGATACAGTTCGCAACTGGTACGGCTCCTTCCACTTCGGGAGTGCTCAAACCACTGCTCATGGAAGTCAATGCCAAAGAGAAATACGAAGACTACTTCAATGCGTTCTTTGCCCGAGGCGGTGAGTTTGAAAAGTACTGCTCGATGAAAGAAAAACGCCTCTTCTCGACCAAATACCAGAAGACCAACGCACAGACCCAAGCCCAAGTGACGGTTTGCGTCTATCGTACCCAACTCAAAGCCAAACTAATTGAGGATGGTATTCTTCCCCGATAAACAGACTAAATCCTTTCAACCATGAAACGTATATTCTTCCTAACCATCTGCTTGGGTATGGCTCTATTGGGCTTTGCGCAAGCCAAGAAACCCACCTTGATGGTTGTGCCCAGTGACGTGTGGTGCAACAAACACGGTTATGTGCAGACCATCAACAACCAAGGTCTTGAACAAGTTGTCCCCGACTACCAGAAGGCGCTGCAAAACGATATGGATCTTAAACTCGCCATAGCAAAAATCAATGACCTGATGGCCGAACGCGGTTTCCCCCTCAAAGACCTTGAGCAGCAAGTAAAAATCATCACTCAACAGAATGCCGAAAGCAATCTGATTACTTCCAAAAATGGTAACGAATTGGCTGAAACACCGGTCGATCGCCTGCT
>CAMOHN010000064.1 GCA_946615455.1 uncultured Bacteroidales bacterium | reverse complement strand
TGGCGTTTGGCAAGTTGATGCCGATAGGCGTAGCAGGGTAGCAGTCGTCGCCAAGCATAGCGGCTGTGATAACCTTGGCACTGACACCCTTGACCTGCTCCTTCTTGTAGGCAGGGTCGGTAGGTGAGTTGTCTTCGAACCATTGTGCATTGGCAGCCAGTATCTCGGTGCGCTTGGTGGCTTCAATGTTCTTGAAGTTGACCATGGCTTCCCATGCACCGGTTATGCCGAGCGGGTCGCCATAGACCTCGGTGAAACCGTTGATGTAGTCCACACGGCTGTCCAAGTCACGTACCCATGCGATGGCATACTGGTTGAAGGTGGTCAGGTTGCCGGTCATGTAGTAGGCTATCATCTTCTCGATGACGAGGCGCTGTTGGTCGTTCTCGGCAAACTCTTGGGCACGGCGCAAGTTTTCCACTACTTTAGTCAATGCTTCTGAATAGAGTCCGCCCACACGATAGACGCGCTCGGTCACATTGCCATCGGAATCTTTGACCAATTGCGAGTTCAGTCCAATCCACTGTGGTTCAGGCGAGTTATCTTTGTGCGCGGCATACCATGCTTCTGCTTCGGCTTGGGTGACCCCCTCACCATAGTAGTTGCCTGCCGAGCCGGCTATCAGGTCCACACCATCGGCTTGGTTCATGCGTTTCTTGAGCCGTTCGGGGTTGAACATGACATCCAGCACATCGTCGTCCATGGTCACATTGGTGCGAGCAAGTGCCTGCAACCACCATTCGCGAGTAAATTCCGGCAGGAACTTGTCTTCGCTGTAGTGGTGGTGAATGCCGTTGGCAAACCATACGCGTTTGAGATACAACTCCATCATGACGGCGTTGTTATCGGGTTGTGCTTTTGCCATTTCTTCGCGGTACCAGTTGGAGGTATAAACCGCCTCTAAGGCGCGGCGGATACGCAGGTTGTAGCGGCAGTTCTGGTCGTAGATGATGTCGCGTCCCTGCAAAGTGGCTTCGCTAAGGTAATAGACCAGTTGCTTTTGTTGGAGGGACAGTTCTTCAAAACCGTCCACGCTGTAGCGCAGCACCTCCAAGTCATAGAATTTGTCCACGTTGTAGTTGATTGGCTGTTGTTCTTTTTTGTTGCAACCGGCCAGCAGACCGAGGGCAGCAAGGAAGATGGTTATGCGTTTCATAAGGGAAAGAGTATTGATTAGATGCGTTCTAAGACAGTTTGCACCAGTTGACGGATGCGGGGTTTGTAGTCGGTGTTGGCAGCTTCGGCTTTGCGTTGGGCAATCACGCAGCAGACGGTCATGGCTTTGTGTCCCATGTGCAGAGCCAGTCCGGCTATGCAGCTGCCTTCCATCTCGTAGTTGGTGATACGCTGTCCGCGGAAACGGAAGTCGGATATACGCTCGTTGATGTCGGGCACGGCAATGGGTACGCGCAGCACACGCCCTTGCGGACCATAGAAGCCGTTGGCGGCAATGGTACAACCGCGAGCCATGTCGTCGCGGGCGATACGCTCAACCAACTCCTTGTTGGCGGCTACCACATAGGGCACGGCGGCTTTGGCTGGATAGTGTATGGCTTCCACCAAGGCTTGCTCAAAGGCAAGGTCACTCAACTGGTCGCGGTCGTGATAGAAAGCCAGCACGCCGTCAAAGCCGATAGACTTTTCGCTGACAAGGAAGGTGCCCAAAGCAATGTCTTCTTGCATAGCCCCACAAGTGCCTATTCGCACAATCTCAAGGCTACGCTTGGTCGCCTTCTCACGGCGGGTCTGAAAATCGATGTTGGCAAGTGCGTCTATCTCGTTCATCACAATGTCGCAATTGTCAGTACCTATGCCGGTGGAGATGCATGTGATGCGTTTGCCATTGTAGCGGCCGGTGACGGTGTGGAACTCACGACTCTGTATGTCACATTCGCGACTGCCTTCGTCAAAGAAGGATGCCACCATGTTCACACGATCCTGATCACCCACCAAGATGACCTTGTCGGCAAGGTACTGAGGCTGTAAATGCAGGTGGAAAACGCTGCCGTCGTCGTTGATAATCAACTGACTGGGTGGAAAAATATGCTCGTTCATAGTGTGTCTGTTTCTTGTTTAGGCTTCGCCGCCGCCGAAGGACATGGGTATGGTCGATTCGGGCATAGGCTTGCCTTGGATTTGTATCTTGCCAAATTGGTTCTCATACTTGGCTATGTTGTCTTGCAAGGCATAGAGCAATCGTTTGGCATGTTCGGGTGTGAGAATGATGCGTGACTTGACCGAGGCCTGTTTCAGTCCCGGCATGATGCGTGCAAAATCAATGACGAACTCGGAGGACGAGTGGGCAATCAGTGCCAGGTTGGCAAATGTACCTTCCGCCATTTCGGGGGTGAGGTTGATGTTCAGTTTTTGTTCTTCCATACGAGTGTTTGCTTTTTTAATGTTCTGTTTTTGTGTTCTTTTATTGGTTTTCCTCTTACCACCGTTTGGGTTGGCGGTACGGGAAAACGAGTATCCATAGGCTGATGAGCGGCAGCAACATGTCCCACAGCAGCAGGTCTATGCCGACCTTGGGTACGCCCAGTCGTTTAGCAGACAGGTTCAGCACCAAACTGCGTGTAAGCAAGCGAACGCCCAGCAGAGCCAGAACAGCCCATTGGACCATTCCCCATCCACGCAGCAACAGCCAAACTGCCAGTGCGTACCACGCACCGCGCACCAAGGGTTCGATGCCCAAGCGCAAACGGCTGGACAGGGTATAGGCGGGCGAGACGCTCAGGTGTCTATGTTTCTGGTGCCACCAGTCACGCCAAGATGTCTTAGCAGGAGACCATGTCAGACTCTTGGGCGTAGCAATGGTGGCTGTGTTCTTGCCGGTGGCAGCGTGATTGACCAGCAGGTCGTCGTCGCCGGCCATCATACCAAGGAACGGCGTGAAACCCTTGCTGTTGTTGAACCATTCCTTGCGATAGGCAAGATTGCGCCCTACACCCATATACGGATGACCGGCACGGGCGGAACCAAGATAGTGCAAACCGTTGAACAGCGTGTCATAGCGCACCAGACGGTTGAGCATACCCTTTTGCTTGAAATAGGCACCATAGCCCAGAACGACTTGGGTCTGGTCGGAGTCGAATCCCTGCATCATCTCCTGTATCCAGAAGCGGGAGGCGGGGCGACAGTCGGCATCGGTGAAGAGCAGGTAGTCATAGCGGGCTGCCTTGATGCCTAACGACAGTGCCAGTTTCTTACTGCTGATAATGCGCGCCTGACGAGGCACGAACGAATGGCGCAAGCGAGGATAATGTAGCGACAATTCGTCTAACAACGCACGCGTACCGTCTTCCGAGCCGTCGTCCACTACAATGACCTCGAACATAGGATAGTCTTGTTCCAACAATGCCGGCAGATAGTCAGCCAGGTTGTACGCTTCGTTACGCGCAGCCACAATGACCGACACGCCTCGTATGTTCGAGTCGAACAGATCCAACTGGTCGCCTGCGTGTTCCATCTTGATCTCCTGTTCGTCTGTGCTCCGTTTGCGTTTGGGCAGACGGATATAGCGCAAGTAGAAGTACAACTCAATGAGCAACAAAACAGCCATACCCGAAAGCAGGTACAGGTCAATCAATGATATGTTCCAAGCGCCGATCTGCATGTCTCTTTATTTCATGGTATAGGGTACAATGCGGTGAATGGCTGCCAATAGGTGGGTGTATTGTCCGTCCGGGTTGGCAGCGTCGGTCTGTTCGCGCGAGTAGATGCCATGTCGGTCCCAGCGCTCAATCTTGACACGCCCCGAACAGTGGGCTATGCGCTCGGTGTCCAGGACGATGCCTACATGGGATATGTGCTCTTGCCCCTCATGACGGAAAAAGGCTATGTCGCCCACTTGCACCCGTTCGGGGGCTATGTTGGTGTCTTGATTGACAAGGAACTGATCCTTGGCATTGCGTGGCAGGTCGATGCCAAACAGCGAATAGATCACCTGTGTCAGACCCGAGCAGTCGATGCCCAAGGCGTTCTTGCCGCCCCATAAGTATGGTGTGTTCAGATAGAAACGCAATGCTCCCATGAGGTTGTCCATGGTCATGGGCAATGGTTGAGTCAATACAGCCTGCGGGTCGATGCGGAAGCGGACTCCTAACAAGATGAACGCTCCATCGGTATAGGATGGCAGGCGCGTGCCGCCAGTCAGCGGAATGGTCTGTCCATTGCCTTCGCTCACGGCATAGGTCATCGGTTGGCACACAATACCATTGAAGCGGCGGTTGTCCATGAGTTGTTGCCATTCCTGCTCGTTCATGACGGTGAGCATCTTGCTGTCTGCCCAGCCCGTCTCGCCGTCATCGTCCAAGCGTATGCGCACCCAACGAGGTCGCTCTTCCAGCACTTCGCAGGTCTGGGCAAAGAGCATTTGAGTGCTTTGTTCGGCCTGTTCATTCGCTTCACTGCGAACGGGAATGATACTATGTAGTGCAATGGCTCTTACCATACTTCTTGCGGAACGGATTGTGAGTGACGGGGATAGTCAATGGTGTAGTGCAAGCCTCGGCTCTCTTTGCGCTCGATGGCTTGACGGGTGATGAGGTAGCCTACATTAATCATGTTACGCAACTCGCAGATGTCTTTGTCGGGGCGTACACGCTTGAAGAGGTCTTCGGTCTCTTCGTAGAGCAGATCCAGTCGTTCCCAGGCACGGCGTAACCTCAGATTGCTGCGCACAATGCCTACATAGGTGGACATAATCTGTCCCACCTCGCGCATGTCTTGCGAGATAAGCACTTTCTCTTCGTTGGTCATGGTGCCCTCGTCGTTCCAATCAGGTATGCTGTCGTGGAAGTCGTAGGATTCGATGACGCTCAGGCTGTGTCGTGCTGCAGCATCGGCATAGACCACGGCCTCAATGAGCGAGTTGCTTGCTAAACGGTTGCCGCCATGCAGCCCTGTGCAACTGCACTCGCCCAAGGCATAAAGACGGTGGATGGTGCTCTCACCGTCCAAATTAACCTTGATGCCGCCGCACATATAGTGGGCACAGGGTGCCACAGGGATGTAGTCGCGGGTTATATCAATGCCGATGGACAGACATTTCTGGTATATATTGGGGAAGTGGTGTCGTGTCTGTTCAGGGTCTTTATGGGTCACATCCAGGCAGACATGATCCAGACCGTGGATCTTCATCTCGTTGTCAATGGCGCGTGCCACGATGTCGCGTGGGGCAAGGCTGAGCCGCTCATCGTACTTTTGCATGAACTCTTCGCCGTTGGGCAGGCGCAGTATGCCTCCGTAGCCTCGCATGGCTTCGGTGATGAGATAGGCAGGGTGCGTCTCCCCCGGATGAAAGAGGGCTGTGGGATGGAACTGTACAAACTCCATGTCTTTGACCAATCCCTTGGCGCGATAGACCATGGCTATGCCATCGCCGGTGGCTATGTTGGGGTTGGTGGTGGTGGCATAGACGGCTCCCGTACCACCGGTTGCCATGACGGTGACACGACTCAAATAGGTGTCAATCTTATGCGTGTCAGGATTGAGTATGTAGGCACCATAGCAGCAAATGTCGGGTGTGCGGCGTGTGACGCGCACGCCCAGATGGTGCTGCGTGATGATCTCAACAGCAAAATGGTTCTCCAACACCGTGATGAAGGGGTTGTGACGAACGGCTTCCATCAGACCGCGTTGAATCTCCGCACCCGTATCGTCAGCATGGTGCAGTATGCGGAACTCCGAGTGCCCGCCCTCACGGTGCAAGTCAAACTGTCCGTCCTCTTTCTTGTCAAAGGATACACCCCAATGAATCAGTTCCTCTATCTGTGCAGGAGCATTGCGAACTACCTGCTCGACGGCAGCAGGGTCGCTGATCCAGTCGCCTGCCACCATGGTGTCGTGTATGTGCTTGTCAAAATCGTCCACAGCAAGGTTGGTCACGCTGGCTATGCCGCCTTGTGCTTTGGCGGTATTGGCTTCGTCCAAGGTGGTCTTGCAACACAAGGCGATGCGGTACTTCTGTTCACGAGCCACTTTGAGCGCAAAACTCATGCCCGCAACACCGCCGCCGATGATGAGAAAATCGTATTTTTCGGTCATGCAAAGTCTATGATATGATGTATGGAAACAATGCCGATGATGGCTGTCGATTCGGGGGTCTCGGTCACAGCCAGTGTGGTTATGTTGTGGCGATCCATCAGTGCCAGCGCATCGCTCAGCAGGGCTTCCTTGTGTATATGCTTATAAGAAGGTGTCATGATTGCTCCGGCAGTGATGTGCAGGTCGTCATACTTCTGTATGGCACGCCTA
>CAMOHN010000063.1 GCA_946615455.1 uncultured Bacteroidales bacterium | reverse complement strand
GTGCCTGACGGAACGCTCTATTTCCGCGACACTTTTCCCATCATGCGTGACTTCCACCCCATTGTGTTGGGTTCGTTTATCCGTCCCGTTCAACAGAACCTGAACATCTATGACCAGGTCTATCAATCGCTCCCGACAATAATGCAAAAGGTGGTGGAGACTTCGGGTGTGACCGAATTCACCCTGCCTGCCGGCACTGCGTTGCACCTGAGTTTTCCGCTTACGGTCAAGTTGGACAGCCTCAACCGCCCCGAGTATGTCAATCGTGTGGACTCGATGCTTATCAGTCAGGCGCACTTCAACTCGTTCATTTCGACCAACTTCGGTCTGAAAGATGCGGACATCACTTCGTTGGTGTTGAAGACCCCTGCAGAGTTCACCCGCTCGGGAAAGCCGATACAAGATATAGCCATCACGCCTCATGTGGACAGCGGTGAGATGACACAGATTAACATTGACGACTTTGAGGTGAGCATGCTCACACCGGGGGCCAATGCCACCAACCGCCGTCAGCACATGAAGGATAGTCTTGTCTTTACATTAGAGTTTGACATAACGACCACCACACCGCTGACCGTCAACAAGGAGTCGGATATACACTATACTTTCCATGTGGAGCTGCTGACCTACAAGGCCTTGTTCGGCTATTTTGACCCCAGCAACGCCATGGAGGGCAACGACACGATGCGTTTGGCTGACGAATGGCCGGCATGGAACGACATCAAGCGTCTGAAGATGCGCTTTGTTTATCCCACTATCCGTCTGATGGCAGACCACCAGATCGGCACCGAAGAGGGCAGTCCGCTCTATGTCAATCTGCACCATATCGGTGTGGCACAAGAAGATGAGAACGGCAACCAGATAGGCGAACTGACCACCGCCAAGTTTGGTGTGGACGGCACCGAAGAGAGCACCGTATGGCAACTCTATGATCTCAAACGCCCCGAACAGACACGCATTGACCCGCTGCGTGACCCCTTGGACAAATGGTCACACAATGAGTTCATGGTGGGATACACGGACTATGAGGTGGGTGTACATTCAGGCGATGTGGAGAAGATGTTCAACCTCAAACCTGATGTCATCGGTTTTAAGTATGATATCACCGTCGGCCCGAAGAACAACCCAGCCATCGGCTCGCAATGCCGTGTGAACAACGAGACGCACATCTACCTGAACGCCGTAACCGTAGTGCCCTTTGTGTGTGACGAGGGGTCGGAAATAGAATACAAAGACACCCTCGCTGTGGACTTCTCCGGTTTGGACTTGGACTCCATCACCGACTCGTCACAATGGTTAGACTCGGTGGTGAGCGGCACACTGTACCTCTACTTGTATGCCACCAATACCATTCCGTTTGACTTGTCGGTAGAATATACATTCTTTGACGGCGACGGAAACGAAGTCAAACTTCCCCTTGTGACTGACAACGAGGGGAAAGCGGCCGAATACAAAATGACCGTACCGGCTCCGCAGAAGTATGACAACGACCACAAAGCCATCGACCAGGGCAAGAACACCATCATCATGCGTGTCTCGCACGAAGACTTTGCTCTTGTTCGCAGCATCCGCAGCATTATCTACACGGTCTCATTGGACAACAACCCGCAGCAGGTGGCTGTCTGGACCGGCTCGGAAGTAGATGTCAAACTGGGTGTCTCCGCCTCGGTGGAAGCCATACTGAACCTCAACAAAATGATTAGCAACAAATAAGATACCGGAGGCACAACCATGAAAACACTACGCTACCTTCTCACCGTTCTGCTGTTGACCTCCTGCATCGGTTGGGTCAGTGCACAGAGTGTCAATACTCTCTACTTCCTTGAGAATGCGCCCATGAGGCACACCATCAATCCCGCTTTCCAACCCGTCAGCAAAGTCTATGTGGGCATCTCACCGCTGAGCTATCTGTCTCTCTCGTCAGGCAACAACGCACTGGCGATGAACGACCTGATATACAAGAAAGACGGTCGCTACATCACAGCCCTCTACCCGGGTGAGGGTGACAAACTCGCCGACCGCCTCAAGCACGACCTGCGCTCGACTTTGTCGCTTGATATGAACCTGCTCAACTTCGGCTTCCGTATCAAGGACTTTGGCTATTTCCATTTTGGTATCAGCGAACACCTCAACGTAACCACCGTCCTGCCGGGCGAACTGTACAACATCGTTTATAACAGCGGAACGATTGACCCCAACGGGCGCGAATTCTATTTGGACAAGTTGTCGGCACAGGTGAACGACTACACCGAGTTTGCTGCCGGCTACAGCCACCGCATCAACGACAAGTGGAGCGTAGGTGGTAAGTTCAAGTTCATCTTAGGGCATGCGTTCATGGATCTGAGAACCACTGACCTGACCATTCGCACCCAACCGGACCAGATTGATTTTCACTACTATGCCAAGGTCAATATGGCTATTCCCCTGTTGACCGACCTGCCCGAGTACATGGACAGCAAAACCGTCCGCGACATATCCAAGTTCATCAACACGGGCAATCTGACATCTGTGTTCCGTCCACAAGGCTATGGCGCTGCCGTGGACTTAGGTGCCACCTACAAGCCTCATCCGCAGGTACAGATTAGTTTGGCAGTCACCGACTTGGGTTTTGTCAAGTGGAACTCCGCTACTCGGTCGCTCTATGGTGACTCGATCTATACGGGTCCTGTGGTTCACTATCGGGACTTGAACAGCAACACCGATGACGAGTATAATAACGGACTGGCAGCCGTGGGCGACACTATCATGGCTGTGGCAGCCGATTTTCTGCAAAACGGACTCAGTGCGCTACTGATAAGCAAGAATGGTGTCAACCGAATGCTGAACACGCGCATCAATGTAGGTGTGGACGGCAACTTCTGGGACAACCGTATCGGCGTAGGACTATACTCATCAACCCAATTCCGCGACCGCCGTGTCTATGAAGAGCTTACCCTTGGCGCTGCCCTGCGCCCCGTCAACTGGTTCAACATGGCTCTAAGCTACTCGTTCATCAACGGACGATGGAACTCCATGGGTTTAGGTTTGAGTTTCATGCCCTACGACGGACTGAACTTCATGCTGCTGACCGACTACATCCCCTTCACCTATGCCGACATCGTGCAAGAGAACGGCAAGAACCTCACCATCCCCTACAAGATGAAAGGAATGAACCTTGCTTTTGGCGTAACCATTGTGGCGGGTACCAACCCCAAGAAAGCCGACAAACCCAAACAACCCGACTTGGCACCCAAAAACGGCAACATCTAAACTGAATATCATTTAACTACTTAAAAACAATACACTATGGGAAGAGCTTTTGAATATCGCAAAGCAACCAAACTGAAACGCTGGGGGCACATGGCCCGCACATTCACCAAATTAGGTAAAGAAATCACCATCGCTGCCCGCGAGGGCGGAGCCGATCCGGACGGCAACCCGCGTCTGCGTATGCTTATTCAGCAGTGCAAACGCGAAAACATGCCCAAGGAGAACATAGACCGCGCCATCAAAAAAGCCACCGACAAAAACTCCGAAGGTTACAAAGAGATTAACTACGAAGGATATGGTCCGCATGGCGTAGCCATCTTCATCGAAACAGCCACCGACAACCACATGCGCACCGTGGCTAACATCCGTTCCTATTTCACCAAGCACGGCGGCACGCTCGGCACACAGGGCTGCTTGCAGTTCCTCTTTGACCGCAAAGCGTGCTTCACCATCACCCGCAAACCCGATATCGATTTGGACGAATTGGAGTTGGAACTCATTGACTTCGGTGTAGAAGAACTGGGCGTGGACGAAGAAGAGAACACCATCGTCATCTATTCGGACTTCGACCAGTACAGCGGCATGCAGAAGTACTTGGAGGAGCACGGTTTTGAGATTCAGTCGTGCGAGTTTGTGCGCATACCCAACGACACCAAGACGCTGACCGATGAGCAGCGCGAGTCGGTGCAGAAACTGATTGACAAAATAGAAGAAGACGAGGATGTACAAAATGTCTTCACCAACCTTGCTGAGTGATTATTTCACTCTGACAGCCCTTCAAGCCGAGCAGTTCGCTCGGCTTGAAGAGTTATATCCGGCATGGAACGAGAAGATCAACCTCATCTCGCGCAAGGACATCGGCAATCTTGTGGAGCATCACCTCTTGCACTCGCTCGCCATCGCCAAAGTGCTGCGTTTTGAGCCCGGCACAACCCTGTTGGATGTAGGTACGGGTGGCGGTTTTCCGGGCATACCTTTGGCTATCCTTTTTCCGGAGTGCCAATTCACACTCATCGACTCCATAGGCAAGAAGATCCACGTGGCAGAGGATGTGGCGCAGCAGATCGGGCTTGCCAATGTGCGTTGTCTGCAAGAGCGTGCAGAAGAGGAGAAAGGGCAGTACGACTTTGTGGTCAGCCGAGCCGTCATGCCATTGCCGGACTTGGTTAAGTTGGTACGCAAGAACGTACACCACCGCCATAAGAACGCCATGCCTAACGGACTGCTGGTACTCAAAGGCGGCAATGTAGATAGCGAGATACATGCCTTCCGCAAGACCGTCGAAGTTACGCCCATCAGCCGCTTCTTCCCGCAGGAATGGTTCAAAGAGAAATTTGTCATCTACTTGCCCCTCTAAGACTCTCCAACTTCTTTCAACTTTAAACTTTCAACTACAAAAGTGAACATCAAGACCTTCTATTTCAATCCTTACCGCGAATGTACGTATGTCGTGGATAATGGTCATGGACAATGCTTTATGGTCGATCCGGGCATGTATGGTGCAGGCGAGCAGACGCGTATGCAGCAGTATCTGACCGCCGAGGGTCTGACCCCTGTGGCAGTACTCATCACACACAGCCATATTGACCATGTATGCGGTTTGGATTGGGTGAAAGAACACTACCCGGCTGTACCTGTCTATGGCATGGCGTTTGCCCCGTTGGACGAGGCGGCGGCGACATTGTTCACCAATAGCGGTTGGGAGGTCCCCACCATGATTGCCACCCCCGGGCACAAAGAAGACTGTGTGTGTTTCTATTTTCCCGCAGAAAGAGTGCTATTCTCCGGCGATACACTGTTTCAGGAGTCGGTCGGCAGAACCGACCTCGAAGGAGGCGATACGGACACACTGCTTCGCTCATTGCAAACACTTATGCAACTGCCGGAAGAGACAACGGTCTATCCCGGTCACGCCTATCCCACCACCATCGGCCACGAGAAGCGCTACAATCCATACATCTGATTGCGTTTGCGAACACCTCCCTTATGAAAAACATATTGCGCACGAAATCATGGACCGGTTGCCTTATTGGCAACTTCTTGTGTATATATAGGCTTATCTCATTTGTTGTTCTTTTTTTCATCAGCGGACTTGCCTTTGGGCAGACTTACCCGCAAATACCTTCCCCTTATGTAGGTAGCTGGGATAATACCGAGTACAATACAACCGAAGGGACAGAGTTTTGGGTGACATTTGTTTTTAATTCCGGTGCGAATGATGATCAAAATAATTTATCTCTATACTTATACGCTACTTCTCGTGAAGATGCCGATGTACAAGTCAGAAATCCGTTTACGGGAGAAACAAACTCCTTTCATGTAGAAGCAAATGACTTTGCCCGCTTTAAAATTAGCAACGGCTGGGCTTATGTTAATAAGGAAAATGAAGTTTTGGAAAAGTCAATTTATGTCAAATCTACCAAACCTATCTCTCTGTATGCCACAAGCCACCATTCATCAGGCAAATATGACGGAACGAATGTTCTACCCGTTTCAGCCTTGGTGGGTTCTTACGAAGTCCAGACATTTATGTACGATACGTATTCGTCTGAATTTGCCATCGTAGCAGCCGAAGATGCTACTATCGACATACACGTTCAATTCACGATATATAATAAAGAAACTCCCAAAGATTCAGTTTTCTATGATACAACTCTTATTCTTAGTAGGGGGGAAGTTTATTTGTTCCGTTCTGCGGAACTACCTATAGATAAAAAGAATGCAAAAGCATCCTTGACCGGCACCACTTTATGTTCAAGAAATGGAGCTCGTTTTGCTGTTTTTCAAGGCGGTCAAGCATTGAAAATACCAAGTGGTAAAGATCCTGAAAATCACATTTTTCACCAAGCATACCCTACAGACCAATTTGGCAAAAAGTTTTTTGTTACTCCCACATATAGTGCCTCATACGACTATGTCTTAATCACGGCGACATCCGATGGTACAAAACTAAAAAAAATGGTGAAGAAGTCTGTACTCTTCAAAAAGGAAAAACATATATAGATACGATTTCTGAAGTATCAATTTATGAAACAAGCCATGCTGCTCAATGTTATTTGTATGGTATTGGTTATGCGCTAAATACAGTAGAGCTTGATAAAAATATTCGCAATTGTGG
>CAMOHN010000062.1 GCA_946615455.1 uncultured Bacteroidales bacterium | reverse complement strand
GTCATGCCGTAGCCCACCGACAGGGGAAAGCGCACATCCATCAGACACTGTTCGACATCCACATCAATGGCTGCACCGCCGCAAATGAAATAACGCAACTGACCACCGAAGGTGCGCTTGAGGTTGCGCTTGACCACCGCGCGAATGATGTCGCCCACACCGGGTACATGCCACCAGAAACGCACATTGCGCTTGTTTACCTTCGGAGCAATATGCTTCTTGTAGATTTTCTCAATGACTAACGGGACGGTTACCACTAAATAGGGCTGCACATCCTGCAAAGCCTTGAGTAGAATGGCGGGAGTTGGTGTACGTGACAAGAAATAGACCGTGCAACCCGACACTAACGGGTAGAGTAACTCGCACACCTGACCATACATGTGCGCCAACGGCAACATGGACACAATGCGCTCGCCGGGCAGAACAGGCAGCGTCTCACGACCCACCTCCACATTGTTGCTCAACGAGCGGTTGGTCAGCATCACACCCTTTGGATTGCCCGTCGAACCGGAAGTGTAGTTGATGAGCACCAAGTCGTCCAAGTTGTAGGTACAAAAACCCTCAAACTCGTCTTCGGACAATGGTAACTCTTTCCACGCTTCCCATGTACGCCATGCCTCGTCCGTGCCGCACAGCAGTGAGAAGTCGGACAACGACACCACCGCTTCCATATCGGGCAACTCCTCTTTTTTCAGTTGTTCCCACACAAAAGGTCCAACAAAGAGCATGCGGCTATCCGAATGGCTTAACAAACGGCTGATATCCTGCGCCACAAAGTCCTGCAAGATACTCACAATCACCCCACGATAGGCAGCCACTGCCAAATAGGCCACCGCCCAGTTGGCGCAGTTGCGACCTGCCAAAGCAATCTTGTCGCCTGCCTTCAGCCCCAAACGCTCAAACAGCAAACCCAAATGACGGATTTGCTGCCCGAGTTGCCGATAAGTGTACCGTTTTGCGTCGTCCCCTGCATAATCCACCAGAGCAGCCTGCTCGGGGTAATGCGCAATCATGGAATCCAAATAGGCTAAATAATGTTGCATGTCTTTCTGTTATGAATACAGGAAGCGCTTGATAGACTTTTTCGGAGTTTTCTCGAACTCTTTGTCCACCACCTCAATCTCCGCTATCTGACTATACTGAGGCAAGTGACGGTTGCTACGCTGCTTCCACAGTTTTTTCATTTCTTCCAAACTTCTTCCACGGCGGTCGTACTCCTCGTCCGGATAGACCAGAGCCACCAGCTTGCCCTCACGCATCACAACCACCGACTCCAAGATACCGCCACGACCATTGACCACATCCTCAATCTCTTCGGGGTAGATATTCTGCCCGCTCGGACCGAGTAGCATGTTCTTGTTTCGGCCGCGTATATAGAGGTTGCCCTCGCTATCCACCACGCCAAGGTCACCGGTTTTGAGCCAACCATCGGCTGTGAAAGCCGCCTTGGTGGCTTCTTCGTTCTTGTAGTAACCAATCATGTTGGCTTCGCCCTTCACCTGAATCTCGCCCACGATGTTCTGCGGGTCAGCCGAGTCGATACGCAACTGCATACGATCCACTATCTTACCACACGAATGTGCCTTGAACTGCTGCCAAGGGGTATAGGCTATCAGCGGACCGCACTCGGTCATGCCATAACCCACAAGGAAGGGGAAGCCGATGTCCATCAGGCACTTCTCTACTTCGCTGTTCAACGCGGCACCACCAATGATAAGGCTCTCTACACGACCACCAAAGGCTTCCATCAAACCGTCATACACTTTCTTGCGAATCATCTTACCTACCACCGGCATGTTCCACAACATGCGCACTATAGGCTTGCGAACAATAGGACGAAGTTTCTTCTGATAGATCTTCTCTATAATCAAGGGAACCATGAAGATGAGGTACGGACGGCACTCTTTGAACGCTTTCATGAGTGTAGGAACAGCCATGCGCGGAATGAAGAACACATGCGTACCGCCTGCCACCTGATAGAGGAACTCAAACGCCATGCCGAACATGTGTGCCAAGGGCAACAGCGAAACCATGTTCTTACTCGGGTCGTTGGGAATCCACTCTTGACCAAAAGTCACATTGGTGCTCAACGAACGGTAGGTCAGCATCACGCCCTTGGGACTACTGGTCGTGCCCGAGGTGTAGTTGATGAGTGCCAGATCGTCCAGATTGTCGGTGTGATAGTTCACATCAGCAGCGGTATAACCATTGGGGTGTGCCTTGGCGAACAGCTCGTCCATGTGCTCAATGGCATACTTGATATTCTCGTCGGCGGCATACAGCACACTGAAATCCATATAACCGATAATGGCACGCAGACCGGGCATATTCTCTGCCTTAATCTTCTTGGCAACCAACGGACCTGCCATCAGTATCTTGGCATCGGAGTGATTGACCAGTTTTTCGATATCTTCACCCGTGAAATCCGGCAAAATGCTCACCCCTATGGCATGGTGTGCCAAAATGGACAGGTAACTGATGCCCCAATTGCTGCTGTTCACGCCGCAAAAGGCTATCTTGTCGCCCGCATTGACGCCACAGGCATCGTAAGCAAGGCGCAGTTTCTCTATTTGGATAGCTATCTCACCATAGGTGTAGTTGACATTCTCGCCAAAGTCGCTGAATGCGGGTCCATCCCAGTTGGTTTGCATGACCCGGTTGACATAAGTAAAAAAGTGTTTTGTTTCTGTCATAATTGTAGTTGTTTTTTAGGTGCTATTGCACCCGTTTTTTAGGCAAATCGGGCGCAAAAGTATGCCTTTTACCCTTTCGGGTCAAACAACCGCCGCTGATACCCCTTCAAGGGGGATAAAACGGCATTTTTAGGGACAAAACATGCTTTTATGGGGTGAAAAGCCTCAACTAACACAGGGTTTGAGGGTCTAAATTCCGACGCTCAATGTCCAAAAAATACTTGTATGTACCCACCTTCAGCTCGTCACAAGCCGCTTCGTCACACACGATGATGCCGTGCGGATGCATCTGCAGTGCCGACACTGTCCACATGTGGCTGATGGGACGCTCGATGGCATGCAGCAGAGCACGAGCCTTCTGGTGACCGTTGACCAGAATCATCACCTCTTTGGCATCCATGATGGTGGCCACACCCACCGTCAGTGCCGTCTTGGGCACTTGTTCGGGGTCGTTGTTGAAGAAGCGTGAGTTGGCTAACCGTGTGTCGGTGGTCAGTTCTTTCATGCGTGTGCGGGACGATAGGGACGACCCCGGCTCGTTGAAGGCTATATGCCCGTCCGGACCGATACCTCCAATGAACAGGTTGATGCCACCGGCATGCTCAATCTTGCGCTCATAACGGGCACACTCGGCTACCAGATCGGAGGCATTGCCGTTCAAGATGTTGACATTGTCCTTAGGAATGTCTATGTGCGAAAAGAAATTATTCCACATAAACGAGTGATAACTCTCGGGATGGTCTTCGGGTATGCCTACATACTCGTCCATGTTGAAGGTCACCACATTGCGGAACGACACCTTACCCGATTGGTATAGGCGGATCAGGTGCTGGTACATACCCAGCGGACTGCTGCCGGTGGGCAGACCCAACACAAACGGACGGCTCTCCTTGGGCGCAAATTCATTGATTTGCCGAGCCACATAATTGGCTGCCCAGCGGGACAACAAATCGTACGATGGTTCTATAATTACTCTCATATCGCTTTCTTCTTTTATCTTTCACTTTTCACCTTCCTCCGCACTCCGTGTCCGCCGTTATTGAGTTGCAGCACCACAGCCGAACGCGCGGGCAGGTAGAGTTTGAGCCAGCCTTTGTGATCGTCTTTGTACAGCGGGTCGGGCATGGTCAGGTGCTCCACCGTGTCGTCTGCCAGACCAAAACCGGCATACAGCGTGTTGTCCGTATTGAGTAGCACGCGGTAACTGCCTTCTTCGGTCAGAATACCGTAATCGAAATAGGACCGCTGCCCGCTCCAGTTGAACACAAACACCAAATTGCCGCGTCGGAAAGCATGCACTTGATCGTCCTCTTTGTCCCACAGCACCTCAATAGGTGCAGCCATGAAGCTCTTGCTGCCGGCGCGTTGCTCCTTGAGCAAGTGCACCATGTCGTGGTCAAAGCGGTTGAGATTGGAGTAATAGAGGTTCTCATTATCTGCCAGCGACCACTGACGGCGAGCATACTGATAACTCCAACCGTTTCCTTGACGCGGGAAGTCAATCCATTCGGGATGGCCGAACTCGTTGCCCATAAAGTTCAGGTAGCCGCCATTGGCAGTCGAGGCGGTGATGAGGCGAATCATCTTGTGCAGGGCTATACCACGATTGACACGATAGGTGTCGTGTCCGTGCTCAAAGTGCCAGTACATATCCGAGTCCACCAAGCGGAAGATAATGGTCTTGTCTCCCACCAGGGCTTGGTCGTGACTCTCGGCATAGGATATATTGTGCTCATCCTGACGGCGGTTGGTCATCTCATAGAATATATGCCCGCCTTTCCAGTCTTCGTCCCGCACCTCTTTGATGTAGCGGATCCAGAAGTCGGGTATGCCCATCGCCAAGCGATAGTCAAACCCTATACCGCCATCCTCGCGTGGAGCAGCCAGTCCGGGCATGCCGGACATATCTTCGGCTATAGTGATGGCAGAGGGCAGGAAGTCGTGTATGAGCTGGTTGGCAAGCGTCAGGTAACAGATGGCATCGCCATCGGCATTGGGCGAGTAATAAGAACCGTAGCCGTTGAAGTCCTCACCCAGACCGTGACTGAGGTACATCATGCTGGTCACACCGTCAAAACGGAAGCCGTCAAAACGATACTCGTCAAGCCAGAACTTGCAATTGGACAGCAGGAAATGCAGCACCTCGTTCTTGCGGTAGTCAAAACACAGGCTATCCCATGCAGGATGTTCGCGGCGCGGACCATCGTGGAAATACTGATAAGGGGTGCCGTCTTGCAGCCCCAGTCCCTCCTGTTCGTTCTTGACGGCATGCGAGTGCACGAGGTCCATTATGACCGCCATGCCGCGACCGTGAGCATCGTCAATGAGAGCCTTCAGCTCTTCGGGAGTACCAAAACGCGACGAAGCGGCAAAGAACGAACTGACATGGTAGCCAAACGACCCGTAATACGGGTGCTCCTGAATAGCCATGATCTGCAAGCAGTTGTAACCCAAGTCAGCCACACGAGGCAATACCTCGCGACGGAACTGCTCATAGGAAGCCACACCATGTGCTTCACCGGACATGCCTATGTGGCACTCGTAGATGAACAGGTTGCCTTTCTTGAGGTCATGACGCTCATCGTGCTGCCATGCGTACGGGGCTTTTTGCCATACTTGGGCGGCAAAAAGCTTGGTCGCCTCGTCCTGCACCACACGACCGGCGTAAGCAGGTATGCGCTCACCCGAACCGCCGTCCCATTCAACGAGTAACTTATAGTACTGCTGGTGCTTAAGTTGCGACTTCTTCCACGACCCCTCCCATACACCGTTCTCAATACGGTGCAGGCGATAGGCTTCGTCCTTGTGCCAACCGTTCATGTCGCCTATCACATAGACGGCTGTGGCATTGGGCAACCACTCACGGAAGACCCAACCTTTGGATGTACTATGCAGACCAAAATAAAGATAACCGTTCGCCCAGTCCGTTAGGGACTGACCGTCGGTCAGAATCTGTTGTTTGCGATACGAATAATCATACCTGCCTTGGATAGCCGACTCAAAGGGCTGCAGGTACACATCGTCACGGACGAGTTTAAGACCCGTCGGATTGTTTTGTGTCATAATGGTGTCAGGATTGTACGCGAGTTTTGACAATCAGTTTGCGCAAGCTGCGACCGGGAGCGATACCCGGACGATGTGCGTCACTGGGGAAGAAGACCACGAAGTAGCCCACGGGCACTTCAAAGAGCAACTGCGAGCGGTCACGATACAACTCAACATCCTTACCCTCGTCATACTCCTCCTGTTCCTGCTGACAGTCCTCTTGGGGCTTCCAGCCCATGGTCTCACTGCCGGTCATAGGAACCTGAATGTCAATGTAGTCGCGGTGCGCTTCCATGGGTAAGTCCTTCTCGTCCTTACCCTTGAGGTCTATGATGTTGATGAACAGGTCGTCCCCGTCCAAGCGCACCTTGCAAGCAGGAAACTGCTCTAAATCATTGTCGTTGTAAAACTGAATGAAGCGTTCCAAACCCGGAACGCTGTCATAATACAAATCTGCGTTTTCTAATTTGTCGATTATCATGTTTATGTCAGGGATTAACCCCTTGTTTGGTTAGGATTGGGCGACAAAAATAGAGCAAACAAAACAGTTGTGCAACCAATTACCGATTTTTTGCATAATTATAACATTTTGTCAAACGCAAAACACCGACTGTCTCCCGACAGCCGGTGTTCCTATTAACCTTAAAAA
>CAMOHN010000061.1 GCA_946615455.1 uncultured Bacteroidales bacterium | reverse complement strand
TTTTGCGGAAATCCTCTTCCATCTTTTCGCGGGAGCCGATCTGGGAGATATAGTAGTTGATGCGCATGTCCACCTGATGACTGACAGTCGATTCGTTAGCCTGCACCGAGTCTAACTGGGCTTGGTGGAGGAAGAGTTTCTGAATAGCCATCTGCTCGGGTATGACACAATAGGGGTCGCCCGGGATTTGCTGCCCCTCGTACTGAGCGCGGAGACGTTCTTCTTCCACCTCGCTAAGCAGGATGGGTTCATCGCCCACCACCCAGATGACTTGGTCTATGACATTGTCGGCTGCCATGGGCAGAACGAACAAGAGGAGAATAAGGTATAGTGTGCTGTGTTTCATGGTTCGTTACGGAGTATTTGTTTATTTCTGACAGCCTCTTCATAGAGAGCCCGTCGCTTGTCTTGGAGGAACTGTGTCCGGCGTTGACTGAGCAGGATATTGGTTATTTCGGGTGCAGCATAGTCCAGAGGCATGACATCGCCTTTGAAGTGTTTGTCGGTCACTTGCAGCCAATAGACCTGCGTCGAGTCTTGGCACTCAACCAAGGCATGCCGTCGTAGCGACTGTTGCAGTGTGGTAGCATCGGTGGGCAGACGCAGCAATACCTGATTGGCTGTACGCCACTCATCGACAAAGAGTTCATACCCGGTAGCATACTGATAAGCAAACTTCTCAATGTTTTCCATGTTGTCCTCATCCAATCGGTCTAACCATTTGCGCAGTTTGTCCTGTTTGGGCGTGCCGGTAGGAAAGACCAAGAGTATGCCTTTGAGGATGGTTTCTTTGAGCAGGAACTGTTTCTGATGGTTGTTGTAGAACTGCTCGACGACAGAGTCCTCGACATGGGTAGGCATCTGGCGGGCGATGAGTTGCTGTTCATACTCATGCCGATAGAGCGAGCGGCGGTAGTCTGCCACCATGTTCTCTATGCGTTCGGATGTGGCAGCGGACGCTTCTTCGTATTGCAGGATGTTCAGTGCCCAGTCCTGTATATACTGTTCAGCCACGCGGGCACTGTCTTCGCCGCTCAGTCCGGTGGTGGCTTCGTCCAAGACTTGTCGGGTGAGCACCTGATTGCCCACCTGAGCCACCACGCCGGACTGATGACGCTGACGGATGTACTGACACCCGGGAAGCAGCATGAGGAGCGATATCAATAGAATGGTCGTACGGTTCATAGTCTTTAGCAGCAATTTTTGAAGTTATATATGATTCCAACGGAAGGCGGGATCCAAATAGGTTTGTTCCATCCGATCGATGGTTTGAAGGGCATCATCGGGAAGTGTTTGTTGTTCGGAGCATAACAAAGCCGCCAAGCGTTGCTGCAACTCACTAATAGACTTGGGTGCATCGGGCAAAAGAGGTCGGACGGTGGATAGATTCACTACGCGTTGTCTTACGGATTGTACACCATGTTTGGCTAATTTCTCTTGCGAAGGGGTGATGGCTTGTTGCAAGACATCAAAATTGACGTTCCACAACATCGTACCATGCACTATCGTACTATGGGGAAGGGCAAAGCAGGCATTGCCGCTCACCTTCTTTTCGTCCACCATTATGTCGTTATGCGCGGACGAAACAGCCGGATAACCTAATCGGCGTAGGGCTTCCGAAACCATTGACAAATAGTGCCCGAACACTTGTTCACTATGAGGAGAAGGAGATATATAGGAAAGCATAAGGTTTCCCTCATCGGCATACACGCACCCGCCACCGCTTTTGCGACGGTACATCTGTATGGAATGGGCACGGCAGAAGTCAATGTTCACCTCGTTTTCCATGACTTGATGCCTGCCGAAAATGACGGTAGGATTCACTGTCCAAAAGAAGAGTATATCTTCCTTTTCCGCAAGCGGTAAGAGATCAGAATGTTCGCCTACTGCTTGAGCGATGTACTCTTCCATCGCTAAATACCATACCAAACGTTTTCCTCGGGGAGCAATAATCTGTGTCATAATATAGGTTCGGGCAATTGGTTGCCTCGAGCAAATCGTATGCGTATATCGCGGTCATCGCCGATATAGATATATCGTTGCAGGCGATGTTCCAGCGTATAGTGGTCGTAATTAAGGTACGAGTCGTCAATGACGAGTGCGTCAAACGTGTTCCCTGCTTCAAAACTGCCAGTTCCTTTTTCGCTCAGCGCGGCTTGCATAAAGTATTGTCCGCCTGCTTTGGTGGCAAGATAGAAAGCCTCGCTCAGCGATAGATAGGGCAATTGTCCTTCGGTTCGTGCGTAGTGCAGTTTGCTGACCTGTATGGCATATTGTATGACGCGCAACATAGACATATAGTGTCCAGCCGACACGTCCGTACCCAAAACAACGGGTATGCCCTCGTTAAGGAAGGTGCGAACGGGTGCTATCCCGGACGCCAGATTGCTGTTGGAAGTAGGACAATGTGCCACCGTTACGTGGTTATCGCGCAGCATCTCCAACTCTTTTCCCTCTGAGTAGCAGCAATGCGCCATCAGGGTAGGTGTTTGTCCCAATACACCATATCGGCGGTAAGCGTCCGCATAGCAAACCGATTCGGGCTCTAATTGGCGAACCCAATCTATCTCTGAACGGTTCTCGCTCAGGTGCGACTGAACGGGAAGACCGTAAGAGGCGACTAATTGTCCGTAGGTGCGCATCATCTCAGGCGAACAGGATGGGATAAAGCGTGGAGTGAGAATGGGGAACACCGATTGGGAAGAAGCACGATGATGCGTTTGGTAGTAGTCCTGCAAGTCTCGTGCTGAATTGAGCAGGTTGTCGGGCGCGTTGCGATCCATACCCACTAACCCCACCAATGCGCTCAATCCGGCTTCTGCAAATAGGCGGCAGAGCAGGTCGGTGGCTTGCGGGTGGATAGTGGCAAACACACTGCTATGCATCGTACCTTGCATCCACAGTTCGTGTACAAATCGGCGGTAGATATGTTCTGCATATTCCGGCGAACTAAATCTTGCCTCTTCCGGGAAAGTGTATCGGTTGAGCCATACCAACAACTCTTCATCCAACGCCAAACCGAGATTGCGGTATTGCGGGGCATGGACGTGCATGTCGCAGAATGCGGGTATGAGCAGTCGGTCTCCCAATTGTATGAGCCGAACATCGGAAGACGGATCAGCCGTCCTATGTACCAACTCCAAAGGGAGTTCGTGCCACACGTCCACTACTATTCCGTCGTCATCTACCGCTACATAACCGTTCTCAAAGATACGGAAAGAGGACGGAGTGGGAGTATCAATAATATGGGCTTGATATATACGCATTGATTAATCTTCCTTTTTTTTCTTTTTGCGAAAAAGGACACGAAGCATAAAGTAGTTGATTACGCCTGCTATCACGATGGCTATTAGTCCTGCCCAGCGGTCGGTGTCTATTTGCCCGTCCCAGTGACGAAGTAGGAGCAGGGAGAGGTTGAGCAACCCGATTTGGATGATATAGTTGACTGCACGCGAACCGATAAAACCGCCAAAGTTCTTCCACGATGGGCGGGTGGAGAAGGTGTAATAACTGGTCATCACGTAGTTAATAGTCATTTCCACGCCGAATGCGAGTGTGAAGGCGAGGTTGGTGAGCCAGTTGTTGATATTGACATTTCCAAAGGAGAACAACCAAAGGAAGAAATCATAAAGCAGGTATTGGAGTATAGTCCCCAAAGTACCTACCAGGATGAATCGGACGGCTGAACGCGATGTTTCTCCCAATCGAGAGGTGAGCAATCGGGGCATAGATTATCGGGTGAGGGTTGATATAAGTTCGTTCATAGCAGCGGGCAGTCCGTTGATGTCTCGTCCTCCGGCGGTTGCCATCCACGGCTGACCGCCTCCGCCGCCTTGAATATGTTTGGCGGCAGACTTAATCATTTGTCCGGCATTCAGTCCTTCGTCCACCATAGGTTGGGAGAGGAAGACGGAAATCATGGGTTTGCCTTCCCATTCGGTAGCACCTACTACGGCGAATTTCACGTCGGTAAACTTGCCGCGTAAGAGTGGCATGACACCGCGTATCATATTCGGATCGGCTTCACCTTGCATGCGTACCAACTTGACGTCGCCGAAACTCTCCGCGCGGTTGACCAACTCGTCGCGGAAACGGGCAATCTTCTCTGCCATGAACTCCTCAATCTGTTTCTTGAGTCCGGCGTTCTCCTCTATGGATTTATGGATGGCACCGGCGAGGTCGGGTGCGTTGTTAAATAGTTGGCGCAGGTTGACGAGCATGTCCTGTTGGGCATAGTATATCTCGTCCGCCTTAGCCGCCGTTACTGCCTCAATACGGCGTATGCCGGCGGCTACACTGGTTTCCATCACGATGCGTACAGAGCCAATCATGCCGGTAGAAGGTACGTGGCAACCGCCGCAGAGTTCAATCGACGGACCGTATTTGATGACGCGCACATCGTCACCGTATTTCTCGCCGAAGAGTGCCATGGCTCCCATCGCTTTCGCCTCGGCTATCGGGGTGTGACGACTCTCCTCCAACGGCATATCTTCGCGGATAAGACGGTTGGCAAGGCGTTCTACTTCGCGCAACTCTTCAGGGGTTACTTTCTGAAAATGTGAGAAATCGAAACGCAGGCTGTCAGCGGTTACCAGACTGCCCTTCTGCTCCACGTGCGAACCCAGCACTTGGCGCAGAGCATAATGGAGAAGGTGGGTTGACGTATGGTTGCACATGATGGCACGGCGTTTATCGGCATCCACTACGGCAGTCATCTCGCCGTTCAGATTTTCAGGAAGTTCGGTCATGATATGTACCGGCAGACCGTTCTCACGCTTCGTGTCAATGATCTTGTATTGTTTTTGACTTACTACTAAATATCCCGTATCGCCTACCTCACCACCCATCTCGGCGTAGAAAGGTGTTTGATTTAGAACAACCTGATAGAAGTCTTTGCCTTTTTGCGAAACTTTGCGGTAGCGCAGCACGGTGGTGTCCGTTTGCAGTTGGTCGTACCCTACAAATTCCGTTTCGCCTTCGTTCAGAATAACCCAGTCGCCCAGGTCTTGCTTGTTGGCGGAGCGTCCCATCTCTTTTTGGTGTTCGAGGGCTTGGTTGTATTCCTGCTCATTGGTTGTCATTTGGTGCTCGCGCAGAATCAGTTCGGTCAAGTCTAAGGGGAATCCGTAGGTGTCTTTCAGCGTAAAGACATCCACACCGCTCACCTGTGTCTTGCCGGCTTTACGGGCATCGGCAATCAGTTTGTCTAAGAGCGATATTCCTTTGTCCAAGGTGCGCAGGAAGGCTTGTTCTTCGGCTTGAATGACGGGTGTGATTTGTTTCTCTTGCTGCTTGAGTTCGGGGTAGGCTTCGCCCATGTCCGCAACTAATTGTGGAACAAGTCGGTAGAGGAACGCCTCTTTTTGTCCGAGGAACGTGTAGCCGTAGCGCACGGCGCGGCGCAAGATACGGCGGATGACATAGCCCGCTTTCTCGTTGGAAGGCAATTGACCATCGGTAATGGCAAAGCAGATGGTACGTATATGGTCGGCAATCACGCGCATGGCCACATCCGTTTCTTCGCTTTTGCCGTATGATACGCCGGTCAGTTCCCCTATGCGATGAAGCATGGGTTGGAACACGTCGGTGTCATAGTTGGACTGTTTGCCTTGTAGGGTACGCACCAGACGCTCAAAGCCCATACCCGTATCAATCACTTTCTTAGGCAACTCCTCCAAGCTGCCGTCTGCTTTGCGGTTGTATTGCATGAAGACCAAGTTCCATATCTCAATGACTTGCGGGTGGTCCTTGTTCACAAGGTCGCGCCCTAAGATGCCGGTGCGCTGTTTCTCCTCGTCCGAGCGGCTATCTACATGCAACTCCGAGCAGGGACCGCAAGGACCCGTATCGCCCATTTCCCAAAAGTTATCGTGTTTATTGCCGTTGAGGATATGGTCTTTGGGCAGGTGCTTTTCCCAGATGGACGCAGCCTCATTGTCGCGTTCCAGACCATCGGCAGGGGAGCCTTCAAAAACGGTCGCATAGAGGGTATTGGGGTTGATTTTCAAAACGTCCACTATGTATTCCCATGCAAAGTCAATGGCTTCTTGCTTGAAGTAGTCGCCGAACGACCAGTTGCCGAGCATCTCAAACATGGTGTGGTGGTAGGTGTCGTGTCCTACCTCTTCCAAATCGTTATGTTTGCCGCTGACGCGCAAACATTTCTGGCTGTCTGCCACGCGAGAATGGACGATGGGGTCGTTACCCAATATGATGCCTTTCCACGGGTTCATGCCGGCGTTGGTGAACATAAGGGTAGGGTCGTCTTTAATCACCATAGGCGAAGAGGGAACGATGGTGTGTCCCTTGCTTGCCATAAAATCGAGGAAAGATTGGCGTATTTGTTGTGCTGTCATCATAGTATAATCAGGCTTGAAAATTAGGTGTATATTCTT
>CAMOHN010000060.1 GCA_946615455.1 uncultured Bacteroidales bacterium | reverse complement strand
CTGCCACTTTCACATCGGCTGCCGTGTAGGACAGGTTGGTCAGATACAGAGCGAGGGTAGGATCTTCCTCTTCGTAGATAGGGGTGAGCGAAACGCGATACCACAAGGCTGCATTGCCGCCCGGGTGTTCGTTTCCCTTCTCCCAATCGAACGCGATGGCTGTCTCTTTTGTCAAACCATCGGTGGTTCCTGCAGCAAAGCTTGTCAGAGACAGCAGCGCAGAAAGCAAAATTAGGAATGTCTTTTTCATTGAATTAAGTGTTTGTTAATAAATATAGTTAGTTTTTCAGTTCTTGTCCGATCAGATTCACATACCTGCCGTTGTGCCGGATATAAAGAGTTCCGTTTCGGAATATCTTGACGGGTAGTTCGTTATCTACTTCGGTCTGTTCCACGGCAGTAATAGGTTCTTGCTCTTCCAATGTCAGTTGGACAAGGCGCGTGCATTGGTCATGAGCTGTGATGGTGAAGGTGTGGTCGCCAAAGTCGGATACAATCTCGTTGGCGGCTTCGTAGAGGTAAGGCAGGTCGGTGGCCAAAACCGACACGGTGTCATACTCCAACTCAGGAGCCGTGAAGTGCAGGCTGTGGGTCACATGCTGGTAGGTGTCTTTGTCGCGCCACTCCGAGTAGTTGATAGTGGTGTCCTGCCGGAATGTCTCGCTGCCGATGGTGATGGCTCTTCCTTGGCACTCCTCACTACTCTTTTGCGTGCTGATGGTGTCGGTGAGGTGATAGACCATCAGTTCTATCGTCTGGTCGCACAACCCGTCTCTGCGAACAATCACATGGTGTTCACCCATGCGATTGACGTAGTAGTCGCGATAGAAGAAAGGCAGTTGACGCTCATAACGATAGAGCGTGTCGTAGATGGGGGCGGTGCTCAACACTTCCACATTGTAAGTGTAGATATTGATAGTGTCGCGGCTGAACCACACGGTGTCAGGACCATAGACGGTGGTTTGAGTAAGTGCTGTGTCAGCCAGTTGCAGGGCAAGCCCTTCGCAGAAGACGGTGTCCATCTGCAGGGTCTGCCATTTGGGGTTGTAGCGGAAACAAATACGCCCTATGTCGGTGGGGGTATGCGTGAAATGGAAGAAAAGCGTATCGCCGGAAGCTTTGACCTCGTTGAGTAGGTCTATGGATGGAAAATAGACCTTGGTTGAGTCACGCAACTGCTTGTCAATGATGGGTGTGCCGTCGCATTGTCCGCGAGTGACGGTCATGCGGCACGGTCGGTTATCTTTCTGCTTCCATTGCACGAACATCTGCTGGTCTTTGCGTATGGCTGCCGGTGCAAGAGCATAGACATCCTCATCGTGGTTGCTGACATAGGTCATCCCCGCCACCACGGGCAGCAAGTCCTCGCAAGTGGAGTGAGGTCCGGCATCGTAGGGGTAAGCCATCACGCGACCCGTACCGCCGTTGAGTGGATAGACACGCAGGTGCGGACGCATCACCGACTCGGCTATCTCTGCCAGTGCCCCCATCTCCTCCAACTTCTTGTTGATAAAGGCGATATCCATCTCTTTCATGGTGTTGCCGCCCACGGTGAGCGTCATGGTCGGAGCCGTTGATGAACACAAAGCGTACAGTTCAAGACGGATGCCCTTAGAAGAAAACCAATAGGCAGACAAACCCTTTTTGAGTTCCGCAACCGAGGCCGCAAACCACAGCGTATCTGTGATTTCCATGTCCATGCCGAACTGAAAATCAATGGTATTGTCTTCCACACAATCGCAATAGTAATAGGGATAGCCAAACACTTTGCGGGTGAGATCACACTCGCGACTGGCTTCTATTTCAGTCTGTCCTTGTGGGGATTGTATGGGCTGCTGCGCATAAGAAAACTGCGCAACTAAAGTTATAACGAAGATCGCTATGCAGTGCATCAAGAAAATCTGTGTTCGAATTAGTGTGTGCATATCCGTCATAATTAGCGCACAAAAGTACACTAACTAATCACAATACCAAAGAAAAAAAGCAAAAAATGTATTTGTATTGTGCGCTTTGCAATTTTTGGCATACTTTTGCGCGTTGCAAAAAGTGTACATTCGGGAATGAAACAATCGTGGGTAAAACAGCATACGTTATGGCTTTGGTTAGGGCTGTTGGTGGTCGTGTCGGCTTTGATTGCGGGCGTGGTGCTCGCAGCAGGTCACAAACCGGCGGTTCCGCGTGAGTACGGCTATTTCCGTATCGACCTGCCCGAACCGTCCTATTCGCGCTACCAAGGGGCGCAACCCTATTCGTTCCTCTTGTCTAACTATGCTGTGGTCAGGCCCCATGACAAACCTGCCGAGCGAGACTGGGCGGATATAGTCTATCCGGCATGGCATGCCACGGTGCATTGTTCGTATATGCCGGTGAAGGGCAACCTCAAACAGCTCTCGGACGACGCCATGGAGTTCGTCTATAAACACACCATCAAAGCGTCCGCCATTCCCGAGCAGATGTATGTCAATGACGAGGAAAAAGTCTATGCTCTGTTGTTTGACTTTGAGGGCAATACTGCCACGACCATGCAGTTTGTGGTGACCGATTCGGTGCGGCATTTTTTTCGTGGTGCCGTCTATTTCAACAATGTGCCCAATGCGGACAGCATAGCCCCTGTGGCGTCGTTCATCAGGCAGGATATGGTGACCTTGATTGAGTCGTTTCGTTGGCGATGAAAGCTGTGTATGACTACATATTATCCGCCCGTCAGGCAGGTCGCAAGTTGTTGGCTGTGCTTTTCGATCCTGACAAAGAGCCTATAGTTGGTCACGGGTTGACACAACGGGTTGATGCAGCTGATGTATTGCTGGTGGGTGGTAGTACGGCAGGCGGTGACGCGCGTGCACAGACCGAGCGTTTAGTGTCGCGGTTGAAGGCATTGACCAACAAGCCTGTTGTGCTCTTCCCCGGGCAACCGGAGCAGTTCACACCCACAGCCGATGCGTTGCTCTATTTGTCGGTGCTCACCTCGCGGGATGTGCATACACTGACCGACATACCCATAGCCGCCGCACGGGCGATACACACTTCCGGCATGGAGACTATTGCGACCGGTTATGTGCTCATTGACGGTGGCAAGCAAAGCAGTGTGGCTCGTGCTTCGTGCTCTGTTCCGCTTGCGCAGACCGAGCCTGATGCAGTAGCCGACATGGCTCTGGCTGCGTGCCTGATGGGCAAACGACTGGTCTATTTGGAAGCAGGCAGCGGAGCGCGTGTGCCGGTTGATGAACGGGTCATCCGAACGGTTCGACCTTTGGTAGCAGTGCCTTTGATTGTGGGTGGAGGCATACGCCATCCGCAGCAGATGGTCAGTGCCTTCCGAGCGGGAGCCGACATAGTGGTCATCGGTAACCACTTGGAACAACAACCCGATGATGCTTCGCTCTTTAGGGAGCAATTGCAAAAACTGAATAATGACTGAAGACGAGAAATATATGTCCCTTGCCTTGCACGAGGCTCTTGAGGCTCGTGCAGCGGGCGAGATACCTATAGGTTGCGTCGTTGTTTCCGATGGGCAAATTGTCGGTCGCGGGCATAACCTGACCGAGACCTTGCAAGATGTGACAGCCCATGCCGAGATACAGGCACTCACTGCCGCTGCGCAGACGCTGGGAGGCAAGTACCTGACTGACTGCACACTGTATGTGACCCTTGAGCCTTGTGTCATGTGTGCGGGTGCCATCGGTTGGGCGCAAGTTAGGCGACTCGTCTATGGAGCCGGTGACCCCAAACGCGGCTATCGAAGGCTGGCACCCGAAGCCTTGCACCCCAAATGCACGGTCACGGAAGGCGTGTCGGAAGAGGCTTGCCGCGAGGTGGTGCAACAATTCTTTCGCGAACGCCGTTGTTGAACCGTAAAACAAAACTTTTTTCACATGAGTCGTATCAATCTATCTGCCGGTTCGTTGCCCGTCATCCCTTCGTCGCTTATCAAGGTGTTGGCTTATATGGGTGTGGTCCTGTTGGCGGTATGGTTGCCCAAGCGAGCCGACAAGTCATTTCCGTATCACTACGAAGAGGGAATGATGTGGACCTATGAGACCTTAACGGCGGAGTGGGATTTTCCTTTGTATAAGCCCAATGAGGTGGTCCAACGCGAGCAGGAGCAAGCATTGCGTAACTATGCACCGTGTTTTCGTTGGACAGTCAATCGCCGCAATGCAGTGCCTATTCTTTCTGCCCGCGACATGCGTATGATTGAGGAGGGCAACTATGACCATATCACGCTGGTGGACAAGCATCATCGCACCAATACCCTCCCCATGTCGCAGGTCTATACCCCCAAGACCGCCTTTGAGCAGACCGGCCGGGAGATGCGTCCCACACTGACCTATGACAGTCTCACCTCTGCCCAACTATACAAGGGACTGATTGAATCCGTGTCGCTGACCGAGGGAGCGGTCATGAAGCATAGTGTCATTGTGGAACACGGGCAGGTGGTCACCGAAGATATTTATCATGTCTTGTCTTCCTTGGAGCGTATCTACAACGAGCGCGGGTTGTCCAAACGGCATATTGCTTGGGCATACGCCGGTCGCGGACTGTTGGCTTTGCTGCTGGTAGCTTTGTTTGTGCTCTATTTGATTTCATTCCGTCGCCCTTTGTGGGAGCAGACGCGTCCGTCTCTCTTTTTCTGCCTGCTGATGGCCATGATGGAGGCTTTGTCGTTGTTGGTGCTGCACCTCACCGGTGGCGGTCTCATCTATATGTTACCTTTTGCTTGGGTGCCTATTCTGACTCGCATCTTCTATGATTCGCGAACGGCATTTTTCCTGCACCTGACCACGGTCATGCTGGTGTCGCTGTCCGTGCCCAATCCCTACCTGTTCCTGCTCTTGCAGGTGCCCATAGGCATGGTGGCATTAGGCTCACTCAAAGACCTTATGCGCCGCTCGCAACTGGCATTCACGGCGGTCTATCTGTTACTATCGTATGCGGCGCTATATACGCTGTACAACCTGATGCTGTCGGGCAGCGTAGCGTTCCTTGACTGGCGTGTGTATCTTTATTTTGTGCTCAATGCGCTTTTGGTCATCACCGTGTATAGTCTGGTCTATCTGTTTGAGAAAATGTTCCGATTGGTGAGCAGTCTGACCTTGGTGGAATTGAGTAACATCAATTCAGACCTGATGCAAACTTTTGCTCAGCAGGCACCGGGCACTTTCCAGCACTCGTTGCAGGTGAGCAACCTGGCTTCGGATGCAGCCAAGAGCATAGGTGCTGATGCCCTGCTGGTTCGTACCGCTGCCTTGTATCACGACATAGGTAAACTCAGTCATCCGCAGTGGTTTGTTGAGAATCAGAACGGTCAGGACAATCCCTTGCTGGAGATGACCAACCATGACGCTGCCCGGGCTGTTATCGCCCATGTTGAGGAGGGCGAGCGACTGGCCACTGAGCACAGAATACCCGAGGTGGTGCGTCAGTTCATTCGCTCACACCACGGCACATCGTTAGTGCGCTATTTTTACAACTCGGAGATCAACCGTCTGAAAGCCGCCGGGCAGGATGCTAATATGGTTATTCGTGAGGCAGACTACCGCTATGCCGGTCCCAAACCGCAGACCAAAGAGACCGCCATCCTCATGATGGCGGATGCTGTCGAAGCGCGTTCACGCTCAATGGACACTTATACCGAACAAAGCCTGAACGACATGGTTGAGCAAATGATAACTGTGCAGATTGAAGACGGTCAGTTGGCCGAGACGCCGCTGACATTCAGCGATCTGGCTCGTGTGAAAGAGACTTTTAAGGAACGGCTGAGATCCATGTACCATCACCGTATTCAGTACCCGGAGATAAAGAAATGAGCCGCTATCCATTATATCTGGCTCCCATGGAGGATGTGACCGACCCTGCCTTCCGGTTGCAGTGCAAGCGATATGGTGCTGACCGTGTCTATACGGAGTTTGTCAATGCCGATGCCTTGGTACGTGATGTGGCTTCCACCCTGCGCAAACTGCGTTTCCGCGAGGAGGAACGGCCGGTGGCGATACAGATTTACGGTCGTGAACCTGAGTCCATGCGCGATGCAGCACAGATTGTGGAGCAGGCACAGCCGGACTATATAGACCTCAATTTCGGCTGTCCGGTCAAGAAAGTGGCAGGCAAGGGTGCCGGAGCTGGCTTGCTGCAGAATATCCCCAAGATGTTGGCTATCGCACGGGCTGTGGTGGATGCCGTTTCACTGCCTGTGACAGCTAAGACCCGTTTGGGCTGGGACACAGCCGACTTGCAGCCCTCGCAACACGCATGGTGGTCGAAGGGAGGACAGGCGTTGATAGTGGATCTGGGTGAAGCCCTGCAAGACTGTGGCATACGCGAACTGGCTATCCACGGTCGCACGCGCGCGCAGATGTATAGCGGAGTGGCTGACTGGGCGCTCATTGGTCAGGTCAAAGCCAACCCGC
>CAMOHN010000059.1 GCA_946615455.1 uncultured Bacteroidales bacterium | reverse complement strand
GCATCTCCGTGGTGTTGATAGTCACGTCAATGGCAAGAATCTTGTCCGAATAGTCTTTGGCGAAATCAAGACAGCGTTTGTCATAGTCGGTAAGGTCGAAACCGTTTTCCAACTTGGTCTTGGCATTGGCTGCGTCGGCGTAGAGGCGAACGGCAGCGTTCATGACTTGCGGGTGGTCTTCGCGCGTCTGTTTGCCGGCTACCAACTGTTTGAGTCGGCTCAGTGAGCGGAACGGATCGACGATGACTTTACCGATATCGGAGTCGCGACGCAGATACAACTGACCTTCGGTGATGTAACCCGTATTGTCGGGGATGGCGTGTGTGATGTCTCCGCCTGACAGGGTGGTTACGGCAATGATGGTGATACTGCCGCCGCCAGCTTCCTCAGGGAACTGAACGGCTTTCTCGTAGATCTTGGCGAGGTCTGAATAGAGTGAGCCGGGCATTGAGTCTTTGGAGGGGATCTGGTCCATACGGTTCGATACGATAGCGAGTGCGTCGGCGTAGAGGGTCATATCGGTGAGTAGAACGAGCACTTTTTGGTGTTTCTGTACGGCGAAGTACTCGGCTGCAGCCAGAGCCATATCGGGCACAAGCAGACGCTCAACGGCAGGGTTCTCGGTGGTGTTGACGAAACTAACGATACGATCCAGCACGCCGGCGTTGGAGAACACGTTCTTAAAGTAGAGGTAGTCGTCGTTGGTCATACCCATCGCACCCAAGATAATCTTGTCGGCTTCGGCACGCAGAGCCACGTTTGCCATGACTTGGTTATAGGGCTGGTCGGGGTCGGCAAAGAAAGGAATCTTCTGACCGCTGACCAAGGTGTTGTTCAGGTCAATACCGGCAATACCGGTGGCAATCAATTCATAGGGCTGTTTACGGCGCACGGGGTTCACGCTCGGACCGCCTATCTCAACTTCTTCTCCCTCAATCTCAGGTCCGCCGTCAATAGGCTCGCCATAGGCGTTGAAGAAACGCCCTGCCAACTGGTCGCTGACCTTGAGCGAAGGGGACTTACCCAAAAATACCACTTCGGCATTGGTAGGGATACCCTCTGTTCCTTGGAACACCTGCAGGGTAACGTCGTCACCCATAATCTTTACGACCTGTGCCAATTTGCCGTTTACGGTTGCCAGTTCATCGTTACCAACCCCTGTGGCTTTGAGCGAGCATGTCGCCTTGGTGATGGCAGTGATCTGCGTGTATATTTTTTGAAATGCTTTTGCCATAATACGTTGATGTGTTTAGCAGTTTAGATGTTTAGGTGTTAATGTTCCGTTCCTATTCCTTGATTTGTTTCTCAGCCAGCAGAGCGTTTAACTTCTGTTGATAGTCTTCAAATTGCTCGCTGTGGAACTCGGAGTAGTTCATCTGTTTGCACAGGTTGATGACGCGTTTGAAGTAGTCGATGACATCAAGGAAGTTGTCAAAGTTGTAGTCGTGGCGGCAGATGTCCATCACCAGACGGAGCATATACTGCTGACGCTCAAGCGGGCACACGGCATCAATCTTATCAAAGGCATCTTGTTGCAGAATGACAAAGTCGATGACCTCTGATTTCCAGAACTCCTCGTGGTAGTCCACAGGTACACCGTCATCACCAAGAATATTGATTTGTTCTTGGATTTCCTTACCGCGTTGCAGGTAGGTCTTCATGTCGTTGACCATGCCAATCCAGTCCTTGTCGATAAGGTTGGAGATGTACTCTTGGAACTCGGGGTACTCGATGTACTTGGAGTAGGAGTCGATAGGATTGACGGCGGGATAGCGTTTCTTGTCGGCGCGGTTTTGCTCAAGGGCGTAGAAGCAGCGAGCCACTTTCTTAGTTCCTTCGGTAACAGGTTCTTTGAGGTTACCACCGGCGGGCGATACGGTGCCGAGGAAGGTAACCGAACCGGTCTTTCCGTTGTTCAGGTAAACGTATCCGGCGCGTGCGTAGAAGGCTCCGATGATAGCCGACAAGTCCATCGGGAAGGCATCCTGTCCGGGCAACTCTTCCATACGGTTGGACATCTCACGGAGGGCTTGTGCCCAACGGGATGTAGAGTCAGCCATCAGCATAACGCGCAGACCCATTGAGCGGTAGTACTCGGCAATGGTCATACTGGTATAAACGGAAGCCTCACGAGATGCGACAGGCATGTTCGATGTATTAGCGATGATGATGGTACGTTCCATCAGTTTGCGACCGGTGTGCGGGTCCACCAGTTCGGGGAACTCGGTGAAAGTCTCCACCACCTCGTTGGCACGTTCACCGCAGGCGGCGATGATCACGATGTCTGCTTCTGCCTGCTTGGAGATGGCGTGTTGCAGCACGGTCTTACCGGTACCGAAGGGGCCGGGGATAAAGCCTGTACCTCCCTCGCAGATGGGGTTGGCTGTATCGATGGTGCGCACACCCGTTTCGAGCAATTTGAATGGACGGGGTTTTTCACGATAGGCGGTGATGGCTTTCTTAACGGGCCATTTCTGTATCATGGTTACGATATGGTCGTTGCCTTCTTGGTCGGTCAGTACGGCGATAGTGTCTTCAATGCGGTACTTGCCAGCGGCAACGATGGCTTTCACGGTGTAGGTGCCTTCAAAGACGAAGGGAACCATGATTTTGTGGGGTTGGTGGTTTTCGTCCACTTCGCCCAACCAAGCAGCGGCTTCCACCTTGTCGCCCACTTTGGCAAGAGGTGTGAAGTCCCACTGTTTGTCTTTGTCCAAGGGGAAGTTGTACTCACCGCGTTTAAGGAAGACACCGGTGAGTTTGTCGAGGTCGTTCTGCAGACCGTCGTAGTTACGGCTGAGCAGACCGGGACCTAAGGTCACTTCCAACATGTGCCCGGTAAACTCAACCGTGTTGCCCACTTTCAGACCGCGTGTCGATTCGAACACCTGTACATAGGCGTTGTTGCCGGCGTACTTAATCACCTCTGCCATCAGACGGGTTTCGCCGAGGGTGATGTAGCAGATTTCGTTTTGAGATACCGGGCCGTTCACCTCTACGGTAACGAGGTTGGCGATGATACCTTTCACTTTTCCTGTTGTCATGATATGCTATTTTGAATTTTTGACGGAAGAAAATAAATAATTATTGGAGTTGAATACCCTTTTTCATGTCGGCAACCATTGAGCGGAACACCTGCTCGCCCTCTTCAACAGTGAGTTGCGACCAGCGTAACAGCATGTTCACCTTCAGGTAGTATGCCAGCACCTGTTCAACAGAGAACACATCGAACATGGTCCGGTCCTGCAACCACTCAAAGCGCAGGGCATCCATTTGTTTCTCGCGTTCCATGAGGTTGTCGATGGTGGCAAGAGCCAAAATAGGCTGGTAGTTGTCCATCACCTCGTTCAGTCCGAAGTCTTTTTGTGTGGTGTGCGTGCGCAAGGTCTCTGCCACTTCGTTGTTGCCCACAATCATCTTCTTGGCATCAAATCCGTGCTTACGGCAGATGGCAGCCACCATGACATTGTTCATGTCTTGGTTGAAGCCGTACCACTCGCGTATAAACGCGTTTTTGGATTTGAGTCCTTGTTCATAGAGTAAGGTAGCGCGGACATCCATGTCCGAGAGAAGAGCACGGGCATCGTCCCACCATACAGGCTTGTCGGTATCCAAGGTGTCATCGGCGTCGTAGAGAGCCGCTTTTTCCTGTATCTCAGGCGAGTCAATGGTCATGCGGAGCTGCTCCAACAGCGGGCGGTCGGCATCGTGCAACTGCTCGTCCAACTGCTCGTTGAGCGCGTCCAAGGTGATAGGAGAAGGCATGCCGGCTTGAAGGTCGGGCAGCCCGGTCAATAGATATTCGTAACCCATAGCGATAACGAAAAAGCAGACGGGTTAGAATAGCATTTCAATCAGTTGGGGACGGAGGAACTCTTTGAAATAAGCCACCAGTTCCTGCTCGCCGAATGCCAACTTATAGCCGCCTTGTGCGGGTTTGATTTGGAAGTCGGTCTTGATGCCCTTGACCTCGTTGATGGTAACGCCTTTGTCCAACAATGCTTTGGCATTTTGAGCAAAATAAGTGCGCAGTTGTTCGGCATCCTTGGTCTCAATGACCACTTCTCCTTGCTCCGCCATGGTTTGTGCCATCTTCAGGATAAGGCTTTGCATGAACTTGGGGTCCATAGTGGCTGCTTTGACGCTGTCGGTGGCGACTTGACCATTGATTAGGTCGGTCAGCGCGGTGCGAACGGCCTGAATACTCTGGTCGGCATAGAGTTTGAGCTCACTGCGTGTGTTCTTGTCCAACTCGGCAATCTTCTGCTGCGCCTGAGCCAGTTGGTCGGCTGCCTCTTGCTTGGCTTTCTCTACAATGGCGGCAGCCTCTTGTTTGGCTTTCTCTACAATCTGTTCAGCCTCGGCATTGCCTTTTTCCACGCCTTCAGCGTAGATCTTGCGGGTGATTTCTTCCAGTTTCATAAATGCTATTATGTTTGTTTTTGTGTTTTTCCTCACAGGCAGGCGGGCAATTGCTCCCCGATATTGCAAATTCTGCAAAATTTGTGGCAAAAGTATAGTGTTTTTGCAAGCCTCCCAAAAAAAAATGAGAATTTCAGAAAAAATAGTAGGTCTGTAAGCCGGGTTCTGTGCCTTTTTGCCACTTTTGGTGGTCAAGGTGTCTATCATTTATCTGGATGGTCGCATTACTGTGCCATTCTAACGCTCTCTACCCTCCCGCTCGGGCGAGCCACCCTCAAGCGCGGGTTTACATGAGATTGCAACACGCAGTGTAGCCGTTTCATCACCCTTGCGGGTGCCATTCGTCGCTGTTCCAGTGACCAAACATTGCTGCCTGTCGGCCGTTAACCGATGCGTCGCTCTGTGTTGCCCGGACTTTCCTCTCGCTGAAAGCGAGCGATAGACCGACCTACTATCTTTTCTGAAATTCTCGGCGCAAAGGTACGCCTGTTTTCCCGAACAGCCAAATCTATCTGTTCAGATACATATATTTCCATAGAGGAGCGGCATGCAGTGCCTGCACAATCTCGCCTTGTTCCAATAGCGAGCGAACTTCGGTGGAACTCATTATGTGGGTGCGGATGTCCTCGGTTTCTTCCTGATGCGGTTGAGAGAGCCGCTCCACACCGATTGCCAAAAAAGTGTAGGACAGGTTGTTGTGGTTGGTCGGATTGGGACTCAGTACCATAAACTCCGACCATTCGCCGCCGCCGAAACCGGTCTCTTCCAACAGTTCGCGTTGGGCGGCATGCAATGGCGTCTCGCCTTTGTCCACCACACCGGCGACCAGTTCATAGTGGGTCTCGCCCAAGGCGTGACGGTATTGATCAATCATGACAAACTCGCCCTCTTTGGTCAGGGCAATGACATTGATCCAGTCGGGAAACTCCAATACGAACCAGGTTGGAATCTGTTTGCCGGAAGGGAGTTCAACGGTTTCTTGGCGGACACTCAACCACGGACCAAGGTGCAAGATGTTCTTGCTATCTAAGACTTTCCATGGGCGATGTTGAGGATGTTGAATCATAAACGTTTTTCCATTTTGTCGTTAAGTATATAGAGCGGGCAATCAAGTGCGTCAAGTATGCCAAGTACAGCGCATTGATGTCCCAAATCTTGTACAAAGCCACATACACTGTCACGAACCCCACGGCAGCAGCAATCATAGCATTGCGTATGGCGCGGCTCGCCATCGCACCTACATAGATGCCGTCCCACATAAAAGCCGGCGTGGAAGCCAATGGCATCAGAATAAGCCAGATACTGTACCTCTGTGCCAAACGCAGCACATCCGCATCGTTGGTCAGCAGCCGAAGGCAAGCATCATCGGCTACACAAAAGACGGCGGTGAAGATCAGCCCCACACCCATCGACCACACCCACAGCAGGCGAACCGCCTGACGCACATTCTCCCTCTCTCTTGCGCCGATGAACCTGCCTACCAATGCTTCCCCGGCGTGGGCAAATCCGTCAACGAAGAAGGAGAAGAACATCATCAGTTTCATCAGTATGCTCGCCACCGCCAGTTCCTCGTCGCCGTAGCGCGAAGCCAACGAAGTGAAACCTACATACACCACCATAAAACACAGCGAACGAATAAAGAGGTCAATGTTCTGCCGTAGGGTAGAGACCTGTATCATATTTTTCGGATGGAGAAACTTACGGTACTTAACGAGCAGAATACCTATGCAGAGCAGCAACCCCGTGTATTGGGCAATCAGCGTCCCGTAAGCTACGCCCATCAAACCCGCCGGCGTATGAACAGCCAAGAGGTATGAGCCGACTATATTGACCACATTCACCGTGATGTCGGTCATCATTGTGCTTACCGTGTCCTGCATGCCGATGAACCACCCTTTGAGTGCCATCAACGATAGCGTCGCCGGTGCCGCCCATATACGAATGAAGAAATACTGCTTGGCGAAAGCCGCCACCTCCTCGGAGCAGGGTACCACCGTCAGCACGCCCGTT